>NZ_JBBNJY010000017.1:0-45376 GCF_040093295.1 Ruminococcoides bili | reverse complement strand
TCTCGGCTTGAACACAACGGCGTTAGCCTTTAAAAGCGATAGCAACAAGAAAGCCATTCGATATATAATGAAAAATTAATCATTTCTTTTATAAAAGGCTGTCGCCTGTTTTTCAAACTATGTGCAAGCACGCAAACAGTCGCGCTGTTTGCGCCTGATAAATTGTTATACCTGAAGATTTTATGGGCGCTGCCCAAACCCGCAATTTTTGAAAAAATTGAGTAAACTTTTTTTGTTTTTGGTAGGATAATTTAGCGTTAGCTAAATTTCAATGCCCGACCGACACTCCGCTAAACCATAATTTACCCCCGTTTCTGACAAAGAACCCCATTAAAAAGTCAAAAAGACTCACAGACAACCTTTTGCAAATGCCAACAACTTAAATATTATACATTAAGTTATTAAATTAAAAACATTTCCTTTGTGCTGTCTGTGAGTCTCATCATTTAAAATATTACCGGGTGAAATTCACCAGTATGTCGATAATACTATACGCAAAAATGCGTACCGATTACTCCCTCTTAACATTAAAATCAGGAATATTTATACAATAAATTGTAATTTTAAAGTCCCATAATCAAGCCGTAAGGCCAGGCAATCAATCCACCTATATCATAAATATCGGTATAGCCGAGCTTGCACAGCGTTTGTGCCGCCATTCTGCTGCGACTGCCTGTTCTGCAATAAACCACAAGCATAGAATCCTTACTCGGTATAACTTCTTTTGCCGATTCGACGGTAATATCATCAACAGGAAAAAGCACTGCGTCTTTCACATGTCCCGTTGCATACTCCTCTTCCTCACGCACATCAAGAATTATACAATTCGGATTTTCATCTATGAGTTTTTTTGCATCCTCAAAGTTGTTTACAGTATGAATTATACACATTAATAATCACTTAGTTTTTCCAATATCGTGGCGGAAGTGCATACCCTCAAAGCTGATTTTATCAACCGCAGCATATGCTTTTGCAAGTGCCTCATCAAGTGTAGGAGCAGTTGCAGTCACACCGAGAACTCGACCGCCGTTGGTGTAGAATTTACCGTTTTCATACTTTGTACCTGCATGATAAACAGTAGCGCCCTCTACCTGACCGTTTTCGTCCATACCGAACATTTCAATGCCTTTTTTATATGCAACAGGATAGCCGCCGCTTGCCATAACTACGCAGGCAGCCGCACCGTTGTCCCATTCAATGTCGAGGTCAGCAAGTTTTTCGTCAATAACTGCCTCGCAAATATCGACAAGGTCGGTTTTAAGTCTTGGAAGAACTACCTGTGCCTCAGGGTCACCGAAACGAGCGTTATACTCAATTACCTTAGGGCCGTTCGGAGTAATCATAAGTCCGAAATAAAGACAACCCTTGAAAGGTCTGCCCTCCGCTACCATAGCGTTGATTGTAGGAATAAAGATTGTGTCCATACATTCCTTTGCGATCTCGTCTGTATAGTAAGGATTCGGGCTGATTGTACCCATACCGCCTGTGTTAAGTCCCTCATCATTATCGTAAGCTCTCTTGTGGTCTTTTGAACTTACCATAGGCTTTACGCACTTGCCGTCTGTAAATGCAAGTACAGAAACCTCCGGACCTGTCAAAAATTCTTCAATAACAATTCTGTTGCCGGATTCGCCAAACTGCTTATCTTCCATAATAGACTTAACGGCATCAACAGCCTCGTCAACAGTCTGTGCAATAATAACACCCTTACCGAGTGCAAGACCGTCAGCCTTGACTACGATAGGAGCAGTATTCTCTGCCTTTAAATATTCAATAGCATTTTCTGCGTTATCAAAGGTTTCGTATTTAGCGGTAGGAATACCGTATTTTTTCATTAAATCCTTTGAAAATACCTTTGATGCCTCAATTACAGCCGCATTTGCATTAGGGCCGAAAGCTCTGATACCGGCAGCCTGAAAAGCGTCAACAAGACCTGCCGCAAGCGGATCATCCGGAGCTACAAAAGCAAGGTCAATATTCTTTTCTTTTGCGAAAGCGACAAGTGCCTCTTTATCCATAACACCGATATTTACGGTTTCGGCATCTCTTGAAATACCGCCGTTACCGGGTGCGCAGTAAAGTTTTGTGCACTTTGGGCTTTCAAGAAGTTTTTTAATAAGTGCGTGCTCTCTTCCGCCTGAACCAATCATTAAAATATTCATATCTTCACCCCGCAGATTAATGGTGGAAAAGTCTGATGCCTGTAAATGACATAGTCATTCCGTACTTATTGCAGGTATCAATTACATTGTCATCTCTGATTGAACCGCCGGGCTGTGCAACATACTGTACGCCCGAACGCTTAGCTCTTTCAATGTTGTCGCCAAATGGGAAAAATGCGTCTGAACCGAGTGAAACGCCGCTGAATGTTGCGAGCCACTCTTTCTTCTCTTCTCGTGTAAGAGGCTCCGGCTTAGTTTTAAAGAACTGCTCCCAAACGCCGTCTGCAAGTACATCCTCATAATCGTCGGAAATGTAAACATCAATAGTGTTATCTCTGTCAGGTCTGCGGATATTGTCAACAAACGGGAGGTTAAGAACCTTCGGATGCTGTCTTAAGAACCAAATGTCAGCCTTGTTGCCTGCAAGACGGGTACAGTGAATTCTTGACTGCTGACCTGCGCCGACACCGATAGCCTGACCGCCCTTTGCATAGCAAACAGAGTTTGACTGTGTATATTTGAGTGTGATAAGAGCAATAAGAAGATCACGCTTAGCCTCTTCCGTAAGCTCTTTGTTCTCTGTAACAATGTTCTGCATAAGCATAGCTTTGTCAATTTTAAGCTCGTTTCTGCCCTGCTCAAAAGTTACACCGAATACATCCTTATGCTCAATCGGAGCAGGAACATAGTTCGGGTCGATTTTTACAATGTTATATGTGCCTCTGCGCTTTGTCTTAAGCACTTCAAGAGCCTCTTCTGTATAATCCGGAGCGATAATACCGTCGGAAACTTCTCTCTGCAAAAGTTTAGCGGTCTGAACATCGCAAGTATCAGAAAGTGCAACCCAGTCACCATATGATGACATTCTGTCTGCACCTCTTGCTGCCGCATATGCAGAGGCGATTGGTGAAAGCTCCAAATCGTCAACAAAATAAATTTTCTTTAATGTATCCGAAAGCTCGGTAGCTACCGCAGCACCCGCAGGGCTTACATGCTTGAAAGACGCAGCTGACGGCAAGCCTGTTGCCGCCTTAAGCTCACGCACAAGCTGCCATGAGTTGAATGCATCAAGAAAATTAATGTAACCCGGTTTGCCGTTGAGTACCTCAACAGGAAGTTCGCCCTCGTTCATATAAATTCTTGAAGGCTTCTGATTAGGGTTACAACCGTATTTAAGTGCAAGTTCCTTCATTGGAGTTCATCCTTTCATAATCAGATTATTTATTCTTATTAATAATTCTTGACTCTGCCGTATCTGAAGCAATGTCAATGTAACGAACAAAAAGTGATACCTTGTTGTCCTCGTCAAGTGCATTCCATACTTTTTCAGCAAAAGTATCAATGTCATCGTTGCCAATCTCTACAAGTGTAGGCTCCCCCTCAAAACTTGGGAGTGGAGTGCCGTCACCCATATAAGTGTGAATATATCTGCCAAGGCCCTGTAAAGGTGTGGAATACATAAATGTATATCTCTGACAGCTGTCAGGAATACCGTCTGCACTCTTAAGGATTGACATAGCATATTCCATAACACCGCCGCTGCACTTTACAATACCCGAAATACGAGGTGTGTAGTTAGGACCGTCAGGCTCAAACTCTCTTGTACGGAGTGATTCCTCAAAAGTTTCACCCTCGTTCATAAGCTCATAAATTGTATCTGTCTGGTCACCGTTTGTAACGATTGTCTTGTTGTCAAGCTTTCTTACAGGTGAGTAGATGATGAGTGACGGGTCAATAAGCTTTGATTCGTCAAAAGCCTGTGTCTTTATGCCGTCCTCGGTTTCAACGAAAATTCTGTTTCTGCTGTTTTCGCTTCTGCCCATAATAAAGTAAGCAATTACAGCCTTTGTGCCGTCAGCACTTCTGCCTATAACAATTCCTCTGCCCGGATAAGTAACAGAAGAGATTTCTTTTTCAAGTGAAATTGGTTTCATTGTTTACCTCCGAATTATTCGGCAATTACTGTAACATTGCCGTTTACCTTTATTTTATCTTCGCAGAAAAGCGAAACTGCCTTTGGCAGAATTTTCCACTCCGCCTGTTCCATAACTCTTTTCTGTAAAATTTCGGGTGTGTCGCCGTTTTGAATTTCAACAGCTTTCTGAATGATGATAGGACCGCCGTCACATACCTCATTTACAAAATGTGCTGTTGCACCTGTCACCTTTACTCCCCTTGCAAGAGCCTGCTCGTGAACCTTAAGTCCGTAAAAGCCCTCGCCGCAGAAAGACGGAATAAGTGACGGATGAATATTTATAATTCTGTTTTCAAACGCTCTGATTACACCTGTACCGAGGATTGTCATAAATCCCGCAAGCACAACCAAATCCGCATTTTTTGACTTTAAAAGCTCGGTTAATGCCTTATCGTATTCATCAAGGCTTGCATAATCCTTTCTTCGGATTATATCGGTAGCAATATTGTGATTTTTGGCTCTCTCAAGTGCATAAGCATTCGGATTTGAAGAAATAACGCAGGTGATTTTACCGCCCTTTATCTCCCCTCTTTCCGATGCGTCTATAAGAGCCTGCAAGTTAGTACCGCCACCGGATACAAGAACAACAATATTTTTCATTATTCAATTACAACTCCGTCATTGCCCTCTACTACTTCACCGATGATTACAGCATCCTCACCGTTTGCCTTGAGAACCTCAAGAGCCTTATCCGCATCGTTTTTATCAACTGCAACGAGCATACCTACACCCATATTGAATGTATTAAACATATCGTGCTCTGAAATACCGCCGACTCTCTGAATAAGGTCAAAAATCGGAAGAACAGGAACTGCGCTCTTGTTAATCTTAGCAGAAAGACCGTCATTTAACATACGGGGAATATTCTCGTAGAAACCGCCGCCTGTAATGTGAGATACAGCCTTTACTTCAACTTCTTTCATAAGAGCAAAGAGTGGTTTTACATATATTTTTGTAGGAGTGAGGAGAGTTTCGCCTAAAGTTTTGTCAAGCTCAGGGTATGTATTATTGATTGTGTTTTCGTTAATATCAAAAACTTTTCTTACAAGTGAAAAACCGTTTGAGTGAACGCCCGAAGAACGGAGTGCAACCAAAACATCGCCTGCTTTAAGTTTTGAGCCGTCAATCATCTTCGGCTTGTCTGCAAGGCCTACGCAGAAACCTGCAACATCGTATTCGTCAACAGGCATAAGACCCGGATGCTCGGCTGTTTCGCCGCCGATAAGTGCACATTCTGACATAACACAGCCGTCTGCAACGCCCTTAACGATTTCCGCAACCTTTTCAGGATAGTTCTTTCCGATTGCAATATAGTCAAGGAAGAATAACGGCTTTGCACCGCAGCAAATTACATCGTTTACGCACATTGCAACTGCATCAATACCGATAGTATCGTGCTTATCCATAAGAAAAGCAAGTTTGATTTTTGTACCTACACCGTCAGTACCGCTGACAAGTACAGGCTCTGTCATACCGCTTACATTTGGGGCAAAAAGACCGCCAAAACCGCCGATACCCGAAACAACGCCGTCAATTTTTGTGCGTGCAACATGCTGTTTCATAAGTTCAACCGACTTATAACCTGCTGTTACATCAACACCTGCTGCCTTGTAGCTCTCTGAAAAACTCTTCATCTTCAATCACTCCAGATTATTTTTTATTAATTTTCTTTGCGAATTTATCAACAAATATAGTTCTCGGAATTTCCGCAGGATACTCTCCTGTAAAGCAACCGTTGCAAAATCCGACATCTGCGCCCTCTGCAATTTGGTTAAGACCGGAAATGCTTAGATAGCCAAGAGAATCCGCACCGATTTTATTGCATATCTCTTCTTGTGAAAACCTATTTGCAATAAGCGACTCCTTGTTGTGAATATCCATACCGAAATAGCACGGACATACAAAAGGCGGAGAGCTTATAAGCATATGAACCTCTTTTGCACCTGCGTCACGCAAAAGTTTTACAATATGATTTGCGGTTTCGCCGCGCACAATAGAGTCGTCAACAATAATAATTCTCTTTCCGCTTACATTTGCCTTAAGGGCAGTAAGTCTTGTTTTGAGAAGTCTTTTCTTTTTATCTTTTCCCGTACCTACGGTTCTGCCAATGTATTTATTCTTAACAAAACCTGTACCGTACGGAATACCCGACGCCTTAGCATAGCCTTGTGCGGCAATAATTCCCGAATCGGGAACGCCGCATACCATATCGGCATCAATCGGATGTTCATTATAAAGCAGTTCACCTGCCTTAAATCTCGCATTATGAACACTTACACCGTCAATAACACTGTCGGGACGGGCAACATAAACATATTCAAAAATACACATAGATGTATTATATGCCTTAATTCTCGACTTGTAACTGTGAAAACCCGTTTCATCAATTACAACCATTTCTCCGGGCTCAACATCACGCAAAAATTCACCGCCAAGACTGTCAATTACACAGCTCTCGGAAGTAATAATATAGCTGTTGTTAAGTTTTCCGATGCAAAGCGGACGGAAGCCGTTTTTATCACGAAAGCCGATAAGTCTTGACGGACCGCAAAGGACTGAGGAATATGCGCCCTCAAGTTTATCCATAGCAAACAAAACCGCTGTTTCAAGTTCGTCCGTGGTACAGCGTTCGGTTGCGATTACATAAGACATAATCTCAACATTTGAGTTAGACTGAAAGATTGCGCCGCCATGCTCAAGCTGTTGGCGAATTTCGGCAAAATTAGTAATCGCACCGTTGCTTGCAATAGCAAGCGAACCGGCAATATATCTCATAACAAGGGGCTGATTTGCCGCTCTGTCAAGGCTTTCGTGCGCACTGTAACGCACATGACCGACTGCAATGTTTCCGTCGCCGAGTTTATCTATAGCCTTATCGTTAAAGACCTCTGACACCATACCGAATTCTTTTACGGTAGTAAAATTTTCATTGTTATTTACAGTAATGCCTGCACTTACCTGTCCCCTGTGTTGAAGTCCGTACAAAGCCTCACGGGTAAGGGATGCAATATTGAAATCATCACTGCTGTCTTTATAAACGCCGAACACGCCGCATTCATCGTTTACCTTGTCTTTGTCATATATATCAACATACTTAATCAAAGTTCTGCCACCTTAAGCTGCATAGCCTCATCCTTTTTGGCTACGCCCTCTTCCATATCTGCTTTCATTTTCTCGAGCTTTTCTGCAAGTGTATCGTCAGAAAGAGCGAGCATTTCGATTGCAAGAATTGCAGCATTCGCAGCGCCGTCAACAGCAACTGTAGCTACAGGAATACCTGTCGGCATCATAACTGTTGCAAGTAAAGCATCCATACCGTCAAAAGCGGCTGATTTGCAAGGAATACCGATTACAGGCAAAGTTGTTTTTGCCGCAAGCACACCTGCAAGGTGAGCAGCCATACCTGCTGCTGCAATGATTACTCCAAAGCCGTTTTTCTTTGCGCTGCCTGAAAATTCAATAGCAGCATCAGGAGTTCTGTGAGCACTCATAACATGCACTTCATATGGAACACCAAATTCCTTAAGCTTTGTGACAGCCTTTGAAACTACAGGGAAATCACTGTCAGAACCCATAATAATAGCAACCTTTTTCATCATTACACTCCTTAACTTTTAACGGCACCGTAAAAACGGTGGCAAAATTGTTTAGACAAAGTTTCTGCAAAGGCAAAAATTCATTGCCCTAAAATCACTTTAATTACCATTATATAAAAAATCAGAATAAAATGCAATATGTGACAGGAATTATTTTGAAATTCATAAGCTAATTTACAGTTTAAACGCAGTTTTGATTAAAAATTTTATAATTGACACAGAAGTCGATGTTTTTTAAACTTTCACAACAAACAATGCGCTAAACCATAAATTAACGGGCAGCAGATATATTTACCTGCTGCCCGAGTTGAACTCTGAATTTTCAATTCACTGCTAATCTTTTTCCGGTGCTTTCATATTCGGAAACAGAAATTCCATTTTCTCATCGTCAAAATGATAATCTATATACTGTATAAAAGCGTTATCCGTTTTTGGGTGTTCTGCCCTGTCCTGCCATCTGTAAACCGCCGCACAAGACATAAATGCATTAAATACCATAAATATTATGAGTACCGCCGTCATTACTCCGCCTGCACGCTTTGGAATTTTCTCAATAAGTCTTGCCATCCACGGATAAACAAAGCGTACCCATACAAGTCCCAGAAAGCCCCAGATAAGCGCATACATAAGGTTTGTTCGTCCGTTAAAATTCAGCGGAGTATCGCTGTAATCCCATGATACCGTACCAAAAACAGTTTCCTGAAACCATGAGCAAAAATACTCAAAACTTGCACCAACCACTGCGCTGATTACAAAAATAAGCGTATCGTTAAGTTTATACAGCTTATAAAGCACAACAGTCAAAAAGCACGCTCCGCCGCCGTAAACGGGAATGAACGGTCCGTACACAAGTCCCACTCTCACCTGAAAATTACCGTCAATCATAAACGCCCACAAAGTTTCAAGTATCGTGCCAAAAAACGAGCCTATCACAAACAGATAAAACAACTTTGTAAAACAAAGTCCGAACGCAAAAGGTCGTTCTTCTTTATTCTCAAAAACAGCCGTATATTCGGTCATATTTTTATCCTTGACCTCGCCCACTTTATCTGAAATCATACCGAGATAAACGCTTGTTTTAAGGTCAGGAAATGCATTTGCAAGTCTTCTTCTTAAAATATTTTCCGTAAAAAGTCTGTTACAGTTTTCGCCTATAAGTTTTATTTTTTCCTCGTCTGCATCATCTCCGAGCAATTCTTCAATATTGCTTAAATATTTTATTCTGCGTTTTAATCTTATAACCGTAATCACAGAAAAAATATAGTCAAGCAAAATTATTGCAAGCAGAGCAAACAAAATTATATAGCTGACTGTAGTCGGAATAAGCATAACAAGTGCGTCGGATACGGGCATAAATACTTTTATAAAACCAAATCCGAAAAGTCCTGCCAACAATGCATAAGGCAAAGATATATAACTGCCGATGCTAAGTTTTGACTGCGAATAATCCCATACTTTAAATCCGAGGATTTTTTCAAACAAAAATCCCGAAAGAACTATTACGGCGGTTGTAAGTGCAATCGAAGCAGCAAGCAAAAGCCACGGATAATTTGCAAGCGGAGTCAAAACCACTCTGCAAATAACAGCCGTAAGTCCGTACATAGGGAAAAACGGAGAAGTCAGAAAGCCGTTATTTTTAAACCTTTTATATACCGCAAGGTTTCGTATAACATTACCGACCCAGCCTAAAAACGAAAATATAACAAATGTCCAAAGAATAAGAACCATTAATTCACTTCCTATAAAAAAGCACCTAAGGGTGCAGATAAAAACTGCACCCTTATGCCATATTTTGATTTAGAATTATACTGTATTACTTCTTTGCAGGCTCATCTTTCCAGATTTCCTTAATTGCGGCAACATTTCCTGCAATTGACTGGAGCTCCGACGGAATAATAATCTTTGTAGCCTTACCGTCAGCTGCTTTTGCAAACGCCTCGAGAGATTTAAGCTGAATGATTCTGTCTGTAGGAGCAGCCTCATTGAGCATACGAAGAGCGTCGGCATTAGCTCTCTGTACTGTAAGAATAGCCTCTGCCTCACCGGCAGCCTCTCTGATTTTCTGTTCCTTAACAGCGTCAGCTTTTAGAATAGCAGACTCTTTAAGACCTTCCGCAATAAGAATCTGACTGCGCTTTTCACCTTCGGCGTCAAGAATCTTAGCTCTTCTTTCACGCTCTGCCTTCATCTGCTTTTCCATTGCGTCCTGAATTTCACGAGGCGGAAGAATGTTCTTAAGCTCAACACGCTTTACTCTGATACCCCATGCGTCTGTAGCCTCATCAAGGATAATTCTGATTTTATCGTTGATAGTGTCACGGGAAGTAAGTGTGCTGTCGAGTTCGAGTTCACCGATTATGTTACGAAGTGTGGTTGCTGTAAGATTTTCAATAGCGTTAAGCGGACGCTCAACACCGTAGCTGTAAAGCTTAGGGTCTGTAATTTCAAAATAAACTACGGTATCAATCTGCATAGTAACATTATCTCTTGTGATAACAGGCTGAGGCGGGAAGTCAACTACCTGCTCTTTTAAAGATACTTTTCTTGAAACTTTGTCGATAAAAGGAATTTTTACATGCAAGCCCGTACCCCAAGTTGAGTGATAAGCACCGAGTCTTTCAACTACATAAGCGTGCGCCTGCGGTACGATTTTAACATTGCTGATTATAGCAATTAAAATGATTAATAAAATAATTGCAATTACAATTAACGGTCCCATTCTGATTTCTCCATTCAATAATTATTCTCCCTGCCAAGGTTCAACTATCATTTTTACACCCTCAATGGCAAGGATTTTGACTTTGTCGTCTTTCTTTACAGGTGTAGGATTTTTCAGCTTTGCGGTCCAGACTTCACCGCTCACCTTTACCTGACCCACTGCTTCCAAAGTGTCAATATCGGTAAGCATTACACCTGTTTGCCCAATAAATCTGTCGGAATTTGTTTTTACCTCCTTATGACCTTTTTTATACTTATCCACAAGCGGTTTTGTAGCAATGAGCGTACCGCAGGTAACTACGATAAACACTATAACCTGAACAAGCACAGACGAAGTAATAAGAGAGGATACGGCAGCGCAAAGTGCACCTACGACAAACCATATTGAAACAAGCTGATTTGTTGCGGCTTCGCCCACAGCCATAACCACTGCAATACCAATCCAGACAAAAGGCATATACTCTTCCATATTCACATCTCCTTTCACAACAACATTCTACCATAAGAACAATATACAGTCAATTATTTTTTCAAATTATACTATAATTTTTAAAATATTTTTAACATTTAGGTTACTATATTATTAAAATATTTTTATTTGCGAAATTTTATGTGTGTTTATTTATAATATTTTCTCCATATCGGCAATTTTTTAAATATGAAAATTCAGCCTTAATTACTGTTAAATTAAAACATAATTAACCGCAAAAGCAATACATATCGGAATATTTTTTCGGTTATTATAAAATTTCTCTACACATTTATATTTTTATATGATATAATTAAATAAATTAAACTGAAATTAGGTGAAACTATGGCTTTTGATACATTTGACGAGGGTATTGTCCCGGGCGGAATGAGGAGCAAATACGAAATTCGTATTCTTATATGCTATCTTTTAAATTCAATTAAAGAACCCGTCAGCAAAGAAATTATTGTTGACTCAATATGTGAGGAAAGCCTTGCAAATTACTTTGAAACAAGTTCATGCTTTGACGATCTTATTGAAAAAGGAAATATAATTGAAGAAGGCTCCGACGGAGATATAAAGACATATACCGTCAGCGAAAACGGAGTTATGATTGCAAATCAGCTCGACACCATACTTGCCTACACCGTAAAAGAAAAAGCGTATGACTGCGCAATAAACCTGCTTGCGCAAAAGAAAAAAGAGCGTGAAAACAGCGTAGAAATCGTTAAAACCGATATGGGTTACAATGTAAACTGCAAAATTTCGGGCGGAAATCTTGATTTGCTGAGTTTTTCGATTTTTGCTCCGGATATGCCGCAGGCACAAATAATCAAAAAGAATTTTTACGAAAACCCAACAACTTTTTATAAAGTAATCCTCGCCATGCTCACACAAAACAAAGAAAGCGTAGGCGAAGCACTCGAAAGTCTTTTATGATTATAAAAGCAATTGATAAGATTAATATTAAGAAACAAGATACCGACTTGCAATTTTAATGCGAGTCGGTATTTTGTTATATCGATTATTCTATAAAAAGCACTTAAAATATAATGAAATCAAGCGATTAAAATATTTTTATTTTGAAATATTTTTTCAACTCGGTAACATCTCTTACAACAATAATGCCGTCTTTGTTTAAATCAGCCATTTTTAAGCCCTTATAATCAAATGAGCCGTTTTCTTTGAAAATAAAAACATTAAGTGCAGAAAAAAGCCTTGCTAATTGATTTTGCAAGGCTTTTGGATAAAAATAAAACAAACAGAAATTGATTTAAAAAAATAAATTCAGTCCAAGCATCAGCGTTACTCCGGGCACTCCGCCAAATGCGGCACAACACACCGACACAAGGCTTACAGGCAGGTACACACCTGTAAAAGAGCCTGTCAGATTTACCGCAATCAGCGTTAAAATTCCTATAGCCATTGAAAGCAGACTTCTTTTAAACGGATGTCTGCTTTTACTTATGTAATGAGCAAATGCAAACAGCAAAAATGCACCGAAAAATATTAATCCTATTCCCCACAAAGGCATAATTAACAGCTCCTTTAGCATAAACAATACTGTAAAACAGAGTCTTTTATATATGTAGGATAAATTGGTTTTGCTCTAAATGTTAGGCAAAATAATTTAAAAATTTAGGTCAAGCCTTTTTAAAGTTCGACCAAACTTTTATAATTAATTTGCAAATCAATTTGCTAAACCATAAAAACAAAAATAGACCGCAGGACTAACCTACGGTCTATAATTATGTTTGAAATTTTAAAAATATTACAAGCTTAATCAGAAACTTTTTCCGACAAAATAAGCAAGTACATTAAGTGCAATTACGATAATTACGAAAATTGCTGCAAAAAACTTTGTAAAACGAGCAAGCTTTGCATCAATCGAGCGAGCCTTATTTTTTGAGAAATAAGAGTCAGCAGCACCGGAAACAACACCGATACCCTGCTGGTTGCCCTGCTGAAGAATAATTACGATGATAATTGCAATGGCTGCTACGATAAGCACTGAACCAAGAACAATACCCCAAACGCCCATATTATACCGTTCCTTTCTGTAATATAAATGTATAATAAGTTCCAAATACAAAAACTAACTAATTTATATTAACATAAAATTATAGATTTTGCAAGATTTTTTTGAAAAAATTTAAATTTTTTTGATATATTTCCAAAGGTGAAATATACAGTTAAATCAGCGTAAGCTGTTCGTCGGTTGAATCTTCATTTGCAGGCATAGCGCCGAGAGTAGGAAGTGTTTTCGTTCTGTATCTCTGCGGCTTTGCAAATGTTCCCTCAACATACTCCGAAATTTCAAACAGTCTGTGACCTTTTTTGAGTTTCATAACCGCCACGCCCTGTGTCGAACGGGTTGTTTTCAGATTAATTGCACCCGAATGAATAAGCAACATTCTGCCTGATGACGCTTTCAACAAAAATTCTTTATCCTCTGTAAAGAATACCATTCCCGCAAGCGGTGATTTATCGGAATAAGCGCCCGTAAGTTTTTTTCGGTTTGTCTTTGTTTGATAAGCCTCAAGCGGCACTTTTGCAAGTTTACCGTTCTCAAACGCAAACAACAGAATACCCTTATAATCCTTTGTTGCAACCATATATACAGCGTTTTCGCCCTCGTCCATACCGAGTTTTGCAGGTACATAGTCGCCGAGTGTGCTTGCCTTTGTATCGGCAAAATCCGCTGCCTTTGCTTTGTAAACCTGACATTTATCGGTAAAGAACAGCAATTCGCCATTATTTGAAAATTCGCAGGTCTGGGCAATCTCATCGCCGTCCTTGAGCTTATGGTTGCTGCTCATTCTAAGCGACTGCGGAGTAATCTTCTTGAAATAGCCTTCCTTTGTAAAGAAAAGATTTACGGGGTAATCAGGAACATCGTCCTTTTCCTCCGTATAACTTACGATATCTTCGTAAATTATAATACTCTTTCGTGGCTGACCGTATTTTTCGGCAATCTCTTTGAGCTCCTTTACAATTATGGTTTTAATTCTTGTCTTGCTCTTGAGAATTTCGTCAAGTTCGGCAATTTCCTTTTCAAGTGCCTCAATTTCTGCCGTACGCTTTAAAATATATTCACGGTTCAGATGACGAAGTTTTATTTCTGCAACATACTCTGCCTGAACCTCGTCAATACCAAATCCGATCATAAGGTTTGGTACAACCTCTGCCTCTTCGTCTGTTTCTCTTACAATTTTAACCGCTTTGTCAATATCAAGCAAAATAGCCTCAAGACCCTTTAAAAGGTGGAGTTTTTCGGCTTTTTTGTTTCTGTCAAAATATGTTCTTCGTCTTACACATTCAATTCTGAATGCAATCCATTCTTCAAGCAAAGCCTTAACACCGAGCACCCTCGGCACTCCGCCGATAAGTACATTAAAATTGCAGGAGAATGAATCTTCAAGCGTTGTAAAACGGTAAAGTTTTGCCATAAGTCGGTCGGGATCGACACCGCGCTTAAGGTCAATCGTTATCTTAAGACCGTCAATACCCGTTTCATCTCGAACATCGGCAATATCCTTTATTTTTCCTGCTTTTACAAGGTCAATAATCTTTTCAATAATAACTTCGCAAGTGGTTGTGCTCGGAATTGAAAGTACATCAATACAGTTTGCCGATTTATCGTATTCATACCTTGCCCTGAGCTTTATACCGCCCTTGCCTGTTTCATAAACCTGGCGCAATGCACTTTCGTCATATATAATCTGACAGCCGCCGATAAAATCAGGTGCAGGCAATGTCTGCATAACATCGTGGTTCGGGTCACGAATAAGCGCCGCCGTGGTTTCGCAAATTTCTTTTAAATTGAAAGAACAGATATTTGACGCCATACCTACCGCAATACCTGTGTTTGTATTTACAAGTACAGACGGAAAAGCAACCGGCAAAAGTGACGGCTCTTTCATTGTATTATCGTAGTTATCAACAAAGTCTACGGTATCTTTATCTATATCACGAAAAAGCTCGTTACAGATTTTGTCAAGTTTTGCCTCTGTATATCTTGATGCCGCCCATGCCATATCACGGCTGTAGAATTTACCGAAGTTACCCTTTGAATCCACATAAGGATGTAAAAGCGCTTCGTAGCCTCTCGAAAGTCGCACCATAGTGTCATAAATCGCCGAATCGCCGTGCGGATTAAGTTTCATAGTTGCACCGACAATATTAGCGGATTTTGTTCTTGCACCGTTTAAAAGTCCCATTTTATACATTGTATAAAGCAGCTTTCTGTGCGACGGTTTAAATCCGTCAATCTCCGGAATAGCACGGGAAAGAATAACGCTCATTGCGTAAGGCATATAGTTTTCTCTGATTGTAGAGTCAATGTTCTGTTCTACAACTTCACCCGCACCGTTGATAACACCGTGTGTTTTTCCCGTTGCGGCAGGCTGTGTTCTTCTTCTTTTTGCCATAAATTCGCACCTCCCGTTAGCTTACATCAAGATTGTCAATGTACTCGTTACCATGAGCCACAATGTAATCTTTTCTGCCCTGAAGATTGTCACCGAGCAGAATATCAAAAATTTCCGCTGTTTTTTCAGCGTCTGTCGGCATAACCTTTATAAGTCTGCGAGTATCAGGATTCATAGTTGTAAGGTTCATCATATCAGGCTCGTTTTCACCAAGACCTTTTGAACGCTGAATTGTGAATTTTTCTTTGCCGATTTCCGCAATAAACTTATCTTTTTCCGCCTCGTCATACGCAAAATACACATCATTTTTAGCTGTAATCTCATAAAGCGGTGATTCCGCAATAAAGACTTTTCCCTCGTTTATTAGCGTAGGAGTAAGTCTGTACAGCATTGTCAAAAGCAATGTTCTGATCTGAAATCCGTCAACATCGGCATCGGTACAGAGAATAACTTTATTCCAACGCAGTGCGTTAAGGTCAAATTCGCTCAAGTTTTTATTGGCCTTTGACTTTACCTCAACACCGCAGCCGAGCACTCTAAGCAAATCCGTAATTATTTCGCTCTTAAAAATTTTGTCATAATCAGCCTTAAGACAGTTAAGTATTTTACCTCTGATTGGCATAATCGCCTGAAAATCAGGGTTTCTTGCCTGCTTACAAGCACCGAGAGCAGAGTCACCCTCTACTATAAAAAGCTCTCTTTCCTCGGCATTTTTGCTGCGGCAGTCAACAAACTTAGCTACACGGTTTGTCATATCAAGACTGCCCGAAAGCTTTTTCTTTATGTTAAGTCTTGTTTTTTCGGCATTCTCTCTACTGCGCTTGTTTACAAGCACCTGCTGTGCGATTTTGTCTGCCTCAAGCGGATTTTCGATAAAATAAACTTCAAGGCTCTGCTTTAAGAAAGCAGTCATTGCGTCCTGAATACCCTTGTTGGTAACTGACTTTTTAGTCTGGTTTTCATACGAAGATACGCTCGAAAACGAAGAAATTACACACACAAGGCAGTCTTCAATATCATCAAATTTTATCTTGCTTTCCGATTTATTGTATTTATTATTTGTCTTTAAGTAATTGTCTATCTGATAAAGAAAAGCAGTTCTCACCGCCTTATCAGGAGCACCGCCGTGCTCAAGCCAGCTTGAGTTGTGGTAATACTCGGTAAGTCTTGTCTGATTTGAAAAAGCAACCGCAACATCAATTTTACATTTATATTCCGGCTTATCGTCACGGTCACGGGTTTTTACCTCCGTTGTCCAATGCTGAACCGAAGTAAAACCGTTTTCGCCGATGACCTCCGCAACATGATCCTCAATACCGTTTACATAGCAATAAGTTGTGGTGTCAAAGCTCTTACCGTTCTGATTTCTGAACACAAATTCAACGCCCGCATTGACAATAGCCTGTCTTTTCATTATGTCAAGAAAATATTCAGGCTGAATGTCTATATCGGTAAATACCTCAAGGTCAGGTTTCCAACGGATTTTTGTACCTGTATCCTTTTTATTGTACGGCTCTTTTTTTAAGCCGCCGACATTCTCGCCCTTTTCAAAATGCAAGGTATAGCGGGTACCGCCACGGCGAATATCAACATCCATATATTCGGAGCTGTACTGTGTTGAGCAAAGTCCGAGACCGTTCATACCGAGCGAAAACTCATAGTTTTCTCCCTCGTTGTTGTTATATTTACCGCCTGCGTACATTTCGCAGAATACAAGTTTCCAGTTAAACTCATTTTCTTTTTCGTTAAAGTCAACGGGAATACCTCTGCCGTGGTCTTCTACCTCGATAGAACCGTCGGAAAACCTTGTTACGGTAATTTTTTTGCCGTAGCCCTCTCTCGCCTCGTCAATAGAGTTAGAAAGAATTTCAAAAACTGAATGTTGACAGCCGTCAATACCGTCAGAGCCAAAAATAACCGCAGGTCTTTTTCGTACTCTGTCTGCGCCTTTAAGGGCAGAAATACTTGAATCACCGTATTCAACTGCTTTGGTTTTAGCCATTTAATCAATCCTCATTTATCGCCACGGAGCTTTTTGATTTTGTCACGCAGATATGCGGCGTGTTCAAATTCAAGCAGCTTTGCGGCAGCTTTCATTTCCTTAGTAAGGCTCTCGATAAGCTGTTGCTTTTGAGCCTTGTTCAGCTTTTTAGCCGATTTAAATTCATCATCTGTATGTGTAGAAATTTCAAGAATTTCACTGACTTTTTTAACAATAGTGGTCGGCGTAATGCCGTGTTCCTTGTTGTATGCCTGCTGAATTTTTCTTCTGCGTTCGGTTTCGGTAATCGCCTTGCGCATAGAATCGGTTACACTGTCGGCATACATTATTACAGTGCCCTCGCTGTTTCGTGCGGCACGGCCGCAAATCTGGATAAGTGAACGCTCACTGCGTAAAAATCCCTCTTTGTCGGCGTCAAGCACGGCAACCAGCGATACTTCCGGAATATCAAGACCCTCTCGCAAAAGGTTGATTCCGACAAGCACATCAAATTCGCCGAGGCGCAAATCTCTGACAATTTCCATACGCTCTACGGTGTCTATATCGTGGTGCATATAGCGCACCTTGATACCCATTGTTTCAAGGTATGCTGTCAAATCCTCCGCCATTTTCTTGGTAAGAGTGGTAATAAGCACTCTCTGCTTTTTGCTCACCCTTATATTAATTTCAGAAACCAAATCATCAAGCTGTCCCTCGGTAGGTCTTACCGAAATTTCAGGGTCAAGAAGTCCTGTAGGTCTGATAATCTGCTCTGCTATTGTCTGTGATTTTTCAAGTTCAAGGTCGCCCGGAGTTGCACTTACAAACACAACCTGATTTATTCTGTCGTAAAATTCGTCAAAATTAAGCGGTCTGTTGTCAAATGCAGACGGCAGGCGGAAACCGTAATCAATAAGATTTTTCTTTCGTGCATGGTCGCCTGCGTACATTCCTCTTACCTGCGGCAAAGTGACATGCGACTCATCAACAAACAACAGAAAATCCTTGGGAAAATAGTCAAGCAAAGTAAACGGCGAAGAACCGGGCTTTCTGCCCGACAAAATTCTCGAATAGTTCTCAATGCCCGTACAAAAGCCAATCTCCTGCAGCATCTCCATATCATAGCGTGTGCGCTGTTCAATTCTTTGTGCCTCAAGCAATTTTCCGTTCTCACGAAAATACGCAAGTCTTTCTTCAAGTTCACGGTCAATTTCTTTGAGTGCGGTTGCCATTTTATCCTTAGAAACAATGTAGTGTGACGCAGGATAAATTGCCGCATGACGCAAAACCGCCTTTAGTTCTCCCGTAAGTGGGTTAATCTCGGATATACGGTCAATTTCATCGCCGAAAAATTCTACTCTTATTATAGAATCGTTAGATGCGGCAGGAAAAATTTCGACCACATCTCCCCTTACTCTGAACTTATTTCTTATAAAATTAACATCGTTGCGCTCATATTGCAGTTCAACGAGTTTTTTCACAAGGTCATCTCGGCTTTTTTCCATACCGGGGCGTAAAGATATTACCATATTTCGGTAATCAATCGGGTCGCCCAAGCTGTAAATACAGGAAACCGAAGCAACTATAATTACATCTCGTCTTTCAGAAAGCGCAAGAGTAGCGCTGTGCCTGAGTTTGTCTATTTCGTCATTTACAGCGCTGTCCTTTTCTATATAAGTATCCGTGTTGGCAATGTATGCCTCCGGCTGATAGTAATCGTAATAAGACACAAAGTATTCTACCGCATTGTCGGGAAAAAACTCCTTAAACTCGCTGCAAAGCTGTGCCGCAAGAGTTTTGTTGTGCGCAAGCACCAGGGTAGGTCTTTGCGTTCTTTCTATTATATTAGCCATAGTAAATGTTTTACCCGAACCCGTTACGCCGAGCAAAGTCTGCTCTCTGTTGCCCGACTCAATGCTGTTTACAAGCTCATCAATCGCAGCAGGTTGGTCACCCGTAGGCTTATATTTAGATTTCAGTTTAAATTCCATAAAATCAAACCTTATTACAATAAAAAAATACTTCCCGACATTTCACTTTCACGCAGGGAAACATAGTCAAACTCCGTCACAATATAATGGTCAACAAGGCTTACTCCTATGCTGTCAAGAGTTCGTCTTATGATTTTTGTAGAAGTCAGATCGCTTTGCGAGGGCAATGCCGAGCCGCTCGGATGATTGTGTCCTAAAAAAGCGGTCTTTGCGTTGTGCCTTAGCGCAAGATCAACGATTTTCCTAAGCGGAACATCCGACGAACTTAGCGAACCTTTGGCGATAATATCAAAGAAAATCATTCTGCCCTTTGCATCTCCGAGCATAAGCGCAACTGCCTCGTTTGTTCTGCCTATAAACTTATTTATAAACATTTCTCCGAGATGATCAAGCTCGATGACATTATGATTTTCCGTTTTTGATTCTTTATACACTCTCGAAAACTCGGGAAGCATTTTCAGAAAAACCGCACAAGACTGCGAAAGTGAAAATTCACGCATAAGCTCGTCAACAGGTGCGTCGCACACACCCGCAACGGTTAAATACCTGTCGAGCAAACGGTGTGCAAGCGCATTTGTATCTTTTCTGGGAATGGCATAGAAAAGGCACATTTCAAGCACCTCGTGCGGCTCAAAGCCGTCAAATCCGTTTTCAAGAAACTTTTTGCGAACACGGTCACGGTGTCCTGTATGCTCATTTGCCACGCCATTCACCTCCGATTAAATTTCTGTTAAGTAATTATTCTTTTACACCGTACTGCTCATAGTACGCGTCAATTGCAGCCTTGAGCTTGTCGTCAATAATAACTTTGCCCTTGTATTCCTTATTGTAAAGGTGCTCAACAACCTCTGCCATGGTAACGATTGCGGTTGTTTTCAAGCCGTATTTCTCTTCAATTTCAGAAAGCGCACTCTTTGTACCCTTGCCTCTCTCCATTCTGTCAACGGATACAACAAGACCGATAGGGTCAACATTGCCCTGCGCCTTGATAATCGGGAGAGTTTCCTCGATAGAAGTACCGGCTGTAGTAACATCTTCGATAATAACTACCTTGTCGCCGTCATTTATAGGACTGCCGAGTAAAATACCCTTATCGCCGTGGTCCTTAACCTCTTTACGGTTTGAGCAGTAGCGAATATCTGTATCGTACTTTTCGCTGATAGCAACAGCAGCGGCAACAGAAAGCGGAATACCCTTGTATGCAGGTCCGAAGAGAACATCAAAATCAAGACCGAATTTCTCTTTGATAGCCTCTGCATAGTAGCCGCCGAGCTTTCTAAGCTGTGCGCCTGTTCTGTAAAAGCCTGTGTTTACAAAGAAAGGTGTCTTTCTGCCGCTTTTTGTTACGAAATCGCCAAATTTAAGCACCTGGCAATCAACCATAAATTCAATAAATTCCTTTTTATAAGCGTCCATAGTAAAATCCTCCGATAAAAATACATAATTTAACATTTAACATCATACCACATATGTTCGGTTTTGTAAATGATAAAACGAAAATTTAACTGTTATTTAACCGTTAAAAAAATCCCTATATAAATAGTATAGAGAATTTTTACGAAAATCCGTGTTTAATATATAATTAAATTAAACCGTCTTTTAAGCAATATATCAACAAAATTATTAAAAAAGTTTTACAATCGGTACTGTTTTTTAATAAATCAAGGGTATTATTATTTTCAACAAATTAATAAAAAAAACGGCATAAAAACTATAAAAATGCACTTGCATTATTTTTACTTTCGGTGTACAATATTTGCTGTAATAATATTTTGCAAAATATTATATTTTGAATGAGGGAGAAAAATGAAAGAAAAAAGAACACCAAATTCACGCATAAGCGTGCGATTTAAATCGTTAGGTCTTGCAAAAAAAATCAAAAGCAAAAAAGGCTTTACATTGGTAGAACTCGTAGTGGTAATTGCCATAATAGCTATTCTCGCAGCTATAGCTATACCAATAGTTGCATCTACTACTAAGTCATCTATAGTAAGCAGGGCAAAAACCAACGCAAACACCATAGAATATGCCTTTAAAGAAGCCGATGCGGCTGTTGCGGGTGAAGATAACACAAAATATATCCATGCAAGCACAAATACTATACAAATTTCTGAAGTTATAGCCGCTAATAAACTTGAGCATATTATTCAGCCCGAACTTCTTTTTGGCACACCGTATTATCCTGTTATCTGTAAAAGCAAGGTGTATTTTGCAGTTGATTCAAATAATGACGGCAAATTTGATGCAAACGACAAAACCATTGACGGTACAAAATTACCCGATGAGGCTATTGCTCTTTACGACCAAGCAAACGGGTGTATAAAAGACGGAAATATTACAACGCTAAATCTTTCAAACAGAAAAAATTAACGGCACTTTTAACAATTTAACGCAGTAAAGTTTGTGCAATGTTATAAAAATGCGTTTTTTAACTTTTTTTGGTAAAAATATATTGCAAGACTTGCAAAAATGTTATATAATAAACTTGTTTAACGGGAACGGTAACGCAAAATCCTATCAGCAACCGTCGTTGCGGTTTCCACAAAACGGCTCACAAATTATTATTAAAAAGAGAGGTAAAAACAATGAACGAAATTCAGGCAGTAAAAACTGCAAAAATCGAAGAAGTTAAGAAGAACAGCAAAAAAGGCTTTACACTCGTAGAGCTCGTAGTAGTAATTGCAATCCTTGCAATTCTCGCAGCAATCGCTATTCCGGTTGTATCTTCAACAATCGCATCATCACAGAGAAGCACTGCACTTTCAGACGCACAGACACTTGAGCTTGCTCTTAAAGAGGCTCACGCTCAGATCGTTGCTAAAGATACATCTGTTTATACTGATGCTGCAACAGTAGCTGATGTAATTTCTGAAAAGTCACTTCAGAGCATTCATGTTGGTGATACTCGTACAATCGGTGGTGATACATATACACTTTCATGGTGTGCAGCTGATGATAAGTGCTATTGGATGAATGGTACTACTAACCTTGATTCTTCAATCACTCCTGGTGGTACAACAGTTGCTATTGCAACTGGAGATGTAGTTTCAACATTATTCTAATTTTTTAATTAATGTAATCTCGGTTTTGCTGATGACCGACAACATACAAGCAAAAGGCTCGCCGAGTGCGAGCCTTTTGAAATATATATAGGCTTTTCGGTGTATTAAACTCAATTTTTGTGTATTGTTAATAACTTTTAGGGGATATGCCCTGTTTGATTATAAAATTATTTTAATTTATTCTTTAAAGTAATTTTATAATCAAATCGGTTTAAAAATTTTTAACGGTTTTGATAAGCTTAAACAAGCATAAAATTTCAGGTGGTGTATTAAATATGAATTATGTACTGGTGCAGATTGCCAAAAGATACCTTTGCATAACAGCCTGCGAAACTGTAGGCGAGGCAGCTGCTAACGGCACTGCAAATAAAGGTAACAGTAAAAAACAGGCTGACCCTAACGAAAAGAAAGCCTACTCTTTCTCCTCCCCTCTTATTATTCCTGTTGACAAGGCTGTATTAAAAGACAAAAGCTCCGTATGGGAAGACCCTGCTTTACTCGCCCGCCTTGTAAAAGACGGACTAAGCACAATGAACCACAGTGAGGTTCGTGATGTTATTCTTATGGTAGAAAGCTACGACCTTACCTGTCAGGAGTATCAGCATATCAGAGGTGCCAAAAGAATAATTGAAGGACTTGCAATTGACAGAATCAGAGATTTTGTCGGCGAGGCGGTTTCCGACTTCTCGGTAATCTACAAGGATTACTCTACATACAAAACAAAAGAAGTCAGCGAAGAAATCACATCTAAGGCTTTTGCAATGCCGAAAGCACTTGCGGATGACCTTGTTGCAGGATTTAAGTCTTTCTCTCTTAATCTTATCCAGATTATTCCGTCAGAGGCGGCAATGATTTATGCTGCTCAAAAGACAATCTACAGCTTTAACAAAACCGTAGCTCTCATCAGTATGGACTATTCGGCAGTCAGAGTTTTTATCGCCAAAAACGGTGTGCCTCTCTACTGTCACGAATTTACATCCCCTGTAGATGAAATTTTACAGGTAATTGAAGAAGACAGAGATTTAAGCACGGCTGCCGCTATTGATTACCTGCGTACCGCCGGATACGGATTTAAAAATGAATGCAGAAATGCGTCTTCAAAAAGAAAGATTGACGATATTGCAGAAAACCTTATAGATGATATCGTCCGCAATGTTCGCCTTGTTACAATGTCGCTCAACATCAGCATTGACCAGTTGTTCTTAAGTGACTTCTTGGCTTACATTCCCCACATCCGCAACTATTTTGTAGGTTTTGGACTTGCAGGCGAGGTTATGCTTGTATCTGATACATTCAATACAGGCTCGGTAATTCCGGAACCGTCGCTTAAGGCAAGAGATGACTTCTACAAAAACGGTTCATACTTCCTTATGAACGAACTTATGAACTGCGGTACAGTATTTGAGAACAACCTTATTTACGGACTAAAGGCTCAACAGGCTAAAACACTTGATGACAGTGCAAAGGCTGCAAAAGTCGGTTGTGTCGGTCTTGGCATACTCTGTGTTGCGGGACTTGCTTTCTTTGGTTTCTACTTTGGCAGAAGCGTTGTAGATGATATGATTTATAACAATACAAAGTACGACTATGCAAAAACTCTTATTCAACAGAGAGATGACATTACCCAGTCTTTGGCAAATCAGTCACAGGATGCCGAGCTTTTACCGAGAACACAGCTTTATTGTGAAGATGTAATTAATCAGCTTGACACACAGGTTGTTAAGAAAATGAAAAGCTTTGGCAGTTACAATATTACTCATACTACTGACGGTGATGAAAGCTACTCTATTCCGATCAGCGGTACAATCAAAGACTTCCCTGCCTTTATTGATTTACAGAACAGCATCAAAGAGGACGGATATTTTATAATGAATGAAACCTTCTCGGTTTCAGATGATCCGGATTCAGGTCTTTATCAGCTTTCTGCACAAATTACAACAGACAAAACAACTGTTGAAGCAAGAAACGCTGCTAATAAATCAACCAATAACAGCAATGCTGAAAATTAAGGGAGGGAAAAATAATGAAGAAAAATAAAATTCCGGGTTCAATTATCGCCTTTTTAGTACTTCTCATTGTTTTTGTAATTATATTGGTTGCACTTGTAGTACCAACTATTACAAAGCTTCCAAAATACAATGAAGATCATGCTACAATTTCAGCTCAAATTGCCGACTGCGACGATGTACTTGCAAATCAGACAAGTGTCGAAGCCAAAATTGACGAAATGACTCAGCAGTACAACGAGAATCAAGAAGCACTTTATATTGACGCAAAATCATCTGTTGAGGATTTACAGTCTATCTTTGCTGACCTCGGCATTGATATGTCATCACTTAACCGTGGTGAAAGTATTCAGGATGACCAGGGCAGAACATCAAAGGGCGGTGTTCCGCTTTTTAAAACAAATCTTTCTTTCAGCTACAACGGCTCAGAAGAGAACACACTCAAACTTGTTCATTACCTTGAACAGGAATCAAAGGGTTGTTACTTTATTAATTCACTCATAATGTCACCAATGGAAGACAGCAGTGATTACTCGACCTCATTCGATGTAACATTGTACTATTTTGACTCAACAAAGCAGGTTGCAACTACTGCACCAACAGAACCAACTACATAATTATAAGGACTTTACTATGGCTAATTTACTTCCAATCGACTTTTCACAAATTTCAACCTATATAACTCTCGCAGTAATTTTAATACTGTCAGTTGTACTCTGTATGCTCGCATACAGGCTTATGAATGTCGTGCCTGCAAAATGGCTGTGCGACTATGATGAAGAGCCGGACGAAAGTCTTTTTGGCACAAGGTATATTTTCAAACAAAGCGGAATTTACACTTCCGCTTTGTTTGCTATATTTAACTTAGGCATCTTTGCGTTTTTCGGCTATTCTTATTACACGATTTTCTTTTTATTAATTTCGATTACAATGCTCCTCATAGCTATGAGTGACTTTAAATATACAATTATTCCCGACCAATTCACAATTGCACTTGCAGTGCTTTGTGTTGCGCTTGCAATAACCGACCTTTTCACGCAGCAAATCTTTATTAAAGAATGGTGGAGTATTCCGCTTGGTGCTGTATGCGGCGGCGGTTCGCTTATGCTTATAAATTTATTTTCTATTGTAATTCTCAAAAAGAACGGAATGGGCTTCGGCGATGTAAAACTTATGCTTGCACTTGGTGCTTGCCTTGGTTTTCCTATGGTATTTTCAGGACTTTTAATCGCCGTATTTATAGCTTTCCTTTATATAATATTTTTGCTTTTCAAAAAAATATTTTCAAAAAACGAAGTTTCAAGCTATTTCCCCTTTGGCCCGTTTCTCTGCATCGGTTCACTTTGCAGCTTGTTCTTAGTCAATGTAATTAACTACGGTTTAGACCTTTACTTCGGTCTTTTCAGCCTTAGCTATTAATCTTGTCAATTCCCGTGAAAGGATGATCATATATGAAAAACTCTGTTTTTAACTTGAGTGACTATCTCGTTAAAAGCGGTACAGTAAGTTTAAAAACATTAAAGCGTGTTGAAATGCTTTATATGGAAGACAATACTCTTACTCTTGAACAAGCGTTGATAAAAGAAGGCGTTGTCACAGAGGATCAGATTTATGACCTTATGGCAAAGAAAATGCATTTGCCGCTTGTTGACCTTACTTCCTACTACATATCAGACGATGTAGCCCAGCTCATTCCGGAGCAGATGATGGAAGACCTCGGCGTTATGCCGCTTACGATTGAAGGCAATTATCTCTTGATTGCCATGACAAATCCGCTTGATTATAAAGCAATTTATACTCTCAACAACTATACAAAAAGAAAAATAAAAACCGCTATATGTACTCCTACACAACTTAAAATCAAACTTGACGAAATTTTCAGTGTGTCGGACAAAGAAGCGGTAATAGACGAGGCTCAGGAATTTGTTCAGAGCCAGATGAAAAAAACTGAGGACACAGTATCCACCGAAGATCAAGAGGATATTGAAGATCAGCCTATCATTAAATTTGTAAACAATATGATAGCCGAGGCTGTAAGACAGCGTGTATCCGATATTCACCTTGAGCCTCAGGAAAAGAAATTGGTAATTCGTTTCCGTATTGACGGTAAACTTATTAAATATATGGACTCAAGCAAGGAGCTTGCTCCCTCTGTAACGAGCCGTATTAAATTTATCAGCGGTATGAACATTGCGGAAAAAAGAATTCCGCAGGACGGTAGAATTCACTATAATATCAATAATCAAAAAATTGATATGCGTGTATCTTCTCTTCCTTGTGTTTATGGCGAAAAAATCGTAATCAGAATTACAACCGCACTCGGTATGAAGCTTGATAAAAAGAACATCGGTTTTCTCCCCGAAAACCTTGAGAAATTCGACCAGCTTTTGACATCAAGCCGTGGTATCATTCTTCTTTCGGGTGCAACAGGTTCAGGTAAGTCAACCACACTTTACGCTGCTCTTTCATCTCTTAACACCGAAGACAAAAACATTGTAACAGTTGAAAACCCTGTCGAAATGGTTTTGCCGGGTGCTACACAGGTTAATATCAATGAAAAAGCAGGACTTACATTTGCAAGCGTTCTTCGTTCTATCCTCCGTCAGGACCCTGATATTATTATGATCGGTGAGATTCGTGACCAGGAAACCGCAGATATCGCAGCAAGAGCCGCTATCACAGGTCACCTTGTACTTTCAACAATCCATACATATAACGCAGCCAGCTCGGTTGTCCGACTTATTGATATGGGTGTTGAACCTTATATGGTATCTTCTTCTATGCTCGGCGTTATTGCCCAAAAGCTTGTAAGAAGACTTTGCCCGGAGTGTAAGCAAGCATATGATGCAACAGATGACGAGCTTAGACTTCTCGGACTCCCTATCACCAAACAGCTCACACTTTACAAACCGGGTCAGTGCCCTGCTTGTAACAACATAGGTTATAAGGGAAGAATTGCCGTTCACGAGGTTATGCCTGTTTCAAGATCTATTAAAAATGCCATTCATCTCGGTAAAACCACAGATGAAATTGACACAATAGCAAGAGAAGAGGGTATGATTTCACTTCGTGATAACCTTAAAAAGCTGTTGTATGACGGTATTATATCATTTGATACATTCATTGACACTGTATCAGAAATCTATCAGGAAGATTAAGGAGTAAGTTTTATGGAATTTGAAGAGATGGTCAGATTTGCCGTTGAAAACGGTGCGTCTGATATTCACCTTGCGAGCAATAACTTGCCTTCTTACCGTAAAAACGGTAAAATTATGAACTACAAAGGCACAGAGATTCTTGACGAGGACACAGTTATGAAGTATATTGACGAGGTTCTTGAGCCTGCCGATTACCTTAAGTTCTGCAACACAGGCGATATCGACTCGGCTTATCAGTTTGGAAACCTCGCACGATTCAGAGTTAATGCATTCAAGCAGCGCCACGGTGCGACGCTTGTAATGCGTGTAATCAAATTGAATCCTCCAAAACTCGGTGATTTAAATTTGCCGCGGTCTATTGCAAAAATTCTTAACCTGCAGGAAGGTCTTGTACTTGTAACAGGTCCTACCGGTAGCGGTAAGTCAACAACACTTGCAGCTCTTATCAATGAAATTAACCATCGAGAAGAACTGCACATTATCACAATTGAAGACCCTGTTGAGTATATGCACTCCCCTGCAAAATGTATTATTAACCAGAGAGAAGTCGGCCAAGACAGTGAAACTTACTCGTCAGCACTTAAATCGGCACTTCGTGAAGACCCTGATATTATCCTCATGGGTGAGATTCGTGACCTTGAGTCAATGTCAATCGCTCTTCGTGCAGCAGAAACAGGCCACCTTGTTTTTTCAACACTTCATACAGAGAGTGCCGCAAAAACAATCGACCGTCTTATAGATATGTTCCCTGTTGAAAGACAGAAACAGGCACTCAACCAGCTTTCAACCACACTTAAGGCAGTAATTTCACAGCGTTTGCTTCCAAGATCAGACCGTCCGGGCCGTATCGGCGCTTTTGAAATTATGTTTGTTAATTCTGCTATCGCTAACCTTATCCGTGAAGATAAGATTCCGCAGATTGAACAGATGATTTCTTTGAACCAGCAGACAGGTATGATTACAAGAAAGTTGAGTATCGAAAACCTCCTCAAAAGAGGACTTATTTCAAAAGAAACTGCCGACAAGTACAGTTACGATGTGGCTGATAACGCAGCACTTACAGGCGGCAACAATTCTCCGCAGCCGGGCGCACCGGGAATACCACAGCAACCACCGCAGCAGTTGACCGCTCCAATGCCACAGTATTCTAATCTCCCGCAAAACAGCACAAACGCTTATCTTAACAGGAGGTAAAAATAATGGAATTTTCTTATGTAGCAGTAAACGAAAAAAATCGTAAATATCGTAACCGTATGACAGCAAACACCAAGGAAGAGGTTAAGCGAAAGCTTGAACAGCGTGGTCTTATCGCTATTTCCATTAATGAAGTAAAAAAAGGTTCGCAGGAAGATATTCCGATCTGGCAGCGTGATCTTGGCGGTTCAAAAGATGTGCATACATTAAAAATCAGTAACAAGCGACTTCTTACATTTATGCACCAGATGGCATTGATGATTCGTTCGGGTATTTCGCTTTCGGTTGCAATGGCCGTAATGTGTGACACTGAAAAAGATAAGAATATGTTGAGAATTTTACAGGAAATAACCGCAAACCTCTACAACGGTATTACTCTTTCGCAGTCGCTAAGCTCATTTAAAACTTTCCCGACTGTTTATGTAAACATTATTCAAACAGGTGAGGCAAACGGTCGACTTGATGAAGCATTTGATAAGTGCGTTAGTCTTCTCAAAAAGGAAATCACACTTAAGAACAAGATCAAGGGTGCAATGATTTACCCTATCTTCCTCCTCATTCTTACAATCGGACTTATCATAGTAATGAGTGTAGTTGTACTTCCGTCATTTAAAGGATTGTTTGAAAGTTTTGACTCCGAACTTCCGATAATGACGCAAATTACAATGGGTATTTCAGATGTACTTATTCATTACGGCTGGCTCATTATTCTTATTATCGTTGCAATTGTAGTTACAATCAGAATTCTTTACAAAAAGAACTATTCATTCTGTATGTGGTGGTCAACATTCCAGCTTAAAATCCCGATTATCGGCGAAGTTTTAAGACTTAACCAGCTTACAAGATTTGCAAATATGATGGCAACACTTACTTCTTCCGGTGTAAACATTCTTTACGCACTTGAACTTTCAAGAGATGTAGTAGGCAACAAATTTATGTCCGACTGTCTTAACCAGGTAATTGAAGATGTAAGAATCGGTACACCGATCAATATTTCCCTTTCAAGATACCCAAAAGCTTTCGATCCGCTCTTTGTATCAATGATAAGAGTCGGTGAGGAAAGCGGTATGCTCAGCGATTCCCTTAACAAAATGGCAGATATGTACGAAGAACAGGCAACCGACGCTACACAGCGTATGACAGATGCAATGACACCTGCAATGACAATCATTATCGCCGGTATCGTAGGTTTCGTTGTAATTTCTATCGTACAGGCAATGTTCGGTATGTATTCAGTTATTAACTAATTGTATTTCAATAATCGAAAGGAGTTTTTTTTATGAAGAAATTCACTACAAAGAAGAGAAAGATTAACAGCAAAAAGGGTTTTTCTATGGTGCTTGCCATAGCCTTGGTTGCAGTCCTTTTCTTAACAACAACCTCTTTTTTATCTATTGCAATGCTCCAGCAAAAAGAAACCGGTACATCAATGAATTCTCGTCAGGCATATGTTTCCTCAAAAAGTGCTCTTGATATAGCTGAGGATTTCTTGAATGACGGCAAGCTTAACTTACCTACAAATATCGATGATTCAAAATATTATGTTTTCTACTATGATGCATCCGGTAATGTTCAGGTAAAGGATTTTTCAAATGCATCTGACGCACAGAATTTTATTGATAGCACAGACTTTACAGTTATTGGCAACGCTTATGTTAAAATAACAAAGACTTCAGACACTGAATATACTATTACAGCTGTAGGTTCAGAAAGCAAGTACAACAACACAAACGGTGGCAACACAGGTGATATTTCAGCTAAATTTGAAGTTACCCAGCATTGGGAAAAGAAAGAATTAGGCACATCACTCAGAATGTCTGAAAAGAAATTTTCTACTCCACCTGCCGCAAGTAGCACAGGTTTCCTTACGCTCGGTGACCAGACAGCTTTCTCTCTTTTAAGATCTCAAATTAAATCTACTTTAAATGAAGAAAGAGATTTCCGTACAATTCAAGGTATGGAAGATAAAGGCGGTTTGGCATATATTCTTCGTAATGAAGCAGAAAAAACACCAATTTCATCATTTTTCCCACTTGTTTTTGATAAGGCAGTAAAAATCACAAGTAGCTCAGGAAGCCGTTGCAGAGCTATTGCATATAACAACGGTATCTATCTTCTTGGTAATTATTCAGGTACTGATGTAAAATCAAGTACAGGTGTAGACTTACAGGATATTTGTTACTATCCTAATTCTGATGCATCATATGGCTGTACTTTGGAGTGCAAATTTCTTGTAATCGGCGGTAATATGGCTTGTAAAACCTCAGCCGGTCAAAAAGGTGCTGCTGTAAAATATGCTGGTAGTGACTTTGCTACAGACAAAGGTGTAGTAATTTACTTTACCAAGGATAATATTATATGTAAAAATCCTAACTATAAAGAGGCAGCCGTATATAATAAAGGATACTATTTTTTACCTATTGAAACAGAAGCTATAAATCAAACAGGTATTGATTTATTTGATCCGGATACGCCAAATAAACTTACGAAAATCAAAGATTTAAGTACGGACAGCCACTATAAAAATCTCAACGGTATTGACAAATATAGTTCCTTGCTCGATTCAAATGGTAATCTCAAAAATATGCACTCAGCATATGAAGAAAAAACTGACTCTGGCAAAAAAACTGTATGTTTTCTTGAGAAAAACGGAACTTTCAAGACAAAAGATAATCCACTTGTATGTACAAATATTCCTAAAAGCAACTACTATACAGGTTGGGAGGATTATTATACTTATTGTGCACCATCTGCAATGCCTACAGCGTCAAACAAAAGCTATATAGACCTGTATGCCGGCACAGAGTTCAATTATCTTTGGTATAATGTTAATCAAATGGATTTAAATTCAAATGTTAATATTAATATTAGAAGCCGTAGTGTCGTTTTAAGTATTGGACCTGAACAGGGAGAGGAATTATACTATAACCGAAACAAGATGTATCCTTATAACTTTAATCAAACCAATCTTCCTACAAGTGATTTTGCTACTGATAGTGGCACTAAAAAAACCACTATTACCTCTTCAGGAGCAAATAAAATCAAGCAAAATGATGCTACAGCTTCATTCAATGTAATGCCATACTTGGGTGAAAGCTCATTTACACTGACAGTAATCAATGACTTTACTGTAGAAACAGCAAACGGAACCACTTACACAGTAAAGGCAGGCAAATACACAGATATACCGAAAGAAGGACTTAATCTTTTCGACGATAACGCAAAAGACTACTTTGATAGCCACTCAACAGAACAGGAAGATTCTGATTCTTCAGGTATTGACTGGGTACAAAGCGGAACTATAAACACTTCCGTTGCCGACAGCAAGCTTAATCAGAGCAGTTCTGTAATTAAGTTTGAAGCTTCAAACGGCGGCACTCTTAAAAACGGTGCATACACAGCAAAAGCAATTTACTGTGACTTTGGCAATACAGTCAAGGGAAACAACGCTACACTCAAGGGCGATGCTATTTCAATAGGTGCAAATAAATTGGATGGCAGTGGTGCTAATAATGGTTTGTTCATTAATACCTATGGTGGCTATTCAGACTCAATATGTGAGCTTATTACAAAAACTACTATAACAAAAACTGACGGTACAACCGAAATTCAGACTAATAAAACACCTAAAGACGGATCTTTGCTCCATATCACCCGTGATACTGAACTTGTGCTTGATGACGGACTGACATATTCACTTAATGAAGGCTACTACTACTTCCCTGAGGAAAAGTCAGACTTCAACATCTTAAGCAGTGCTTTCTGGCAGAAATGGACTGCAACAAATCCTTACTACTATGCAAAGGAAATAAACAAAGACGACACTATAAGCTACAGCATTCACAACGATTTAAAAACAGACAAAGTAAGCTTTGAAGGGAAGTATTTCTAAATGAAGAGGAAAAAACCGATATTGAAAAAACACTTTAAAAGTAAAAAAGGCTTTTCTCTTCTTGAACTTATTTGCGCAATTATGATCATGGCAATAGCCGTTTCGGCTACTGCCACCGGTCTTGCAATCAGCTATGAATCAATTACCAAAAACAGCCTTATGAACAAGGCTTCGGCAAAAGCTCAGATGTATTGTGACATTGTTATGACATATGTTGAAAAGACACCTTCTCACAATCCAACATCAGTATGGGATTCAAGCTTAGACTTATCTAAAAACAAGCTTTTTGCCAATCAGCCAAATACAGGTCTGAAATTTGACTCAATAATTCAAACAAGTATTAATGATGATGTAAACGCTCTTGACAATTCAATGACTGCTAAGCAGTATGATACAGCATCAATCGGCTCAAGAGATTTTGACATATCTGAAATGGCATATGTTGTTGAATTTCAAGGTAAATATGTAAATAGCGAAGGCAAGGAAATGGTATCTTACAAGATAACAACCTATGTTAACTATGGCACAAACGGAACAACAACCTGCGAGGGTGTTGTTACCAAGCCGGAATTTGCAGAGTAAGGAGGATATGCAATGAAAACCAAAAATATCAAAAAATATCTCTCCAAACGCTCTATAAAGGCAAAAGCAGGTGCTACTCTGGTTGAGCTTTTAGCAGTTGTTTGTATCCTTGCTATTATGTCTACAACCTGTATAAGCGGTATGTTTGCTATGGCAGATGTAGCTAAACGAGGTTATGATTTATCATACTGTGAACGCACAAGCGATATGATTTCAAAACAGCTTTCTGTTTATGGTAATTCAGGCAGTGATGTTCAGGGATATGTAAATATGCCAACAGTAAGTGCTTACAACAAAACATCAAATCCCGGCGGTTTTATGGATGCAGAAAATCCGTCAGGTGGCTATGGCAATAAAAACGATTATTTCCTCTATGCTGACCCTAATGTAGAATACAGGCTAATTCTTGCAAGATTTGACACAACAACAAGCCCTTATCAGTTTAAGACCGTTACTACTATTGATAATGTAAAGTCAATTACTTTTAATGTTCAAAAGCTGAATATGAGTGCAGAACGCAAATATATTCTTCAATATACTGTAACAACAGTCGGCACAAACATCTGGGATCAGGCTACTAAGAAGCGTGTTGAATACACAATGTCGAGCGGTGTTGTTCTTAACAACACAAACAGCTCTACACCTGCTATTTCAGCATTAACACCCGGTAGTAATGACACAATCACAATGAAAAGTCCTTCAACTGTTGCAAGCAGTACATGTATCCGCATTCGTACTTCAAGCAGAAGTGATGTAGATATTACTTAATCTAAACCCAATTTAAAAGGTGCTGTAAAAAACAGCATATCAAAAAAGCCGAGATTCACGAAAAAGTGAGTCTCGGTGATTTTTTTCTTATATTCTTGAAATTGTATAAAAATATGAAGAATATTGAATACTTATTGTCTGTGCTTTATACTGCTTTTCTTCCATACCCGGCTGTATTTATTTGCATTGGCAGTTATCTTTGTTTCGTCAAGGTGTTATTTAGATCAATATGACGAAAAACCTCGTTAAATGTATATATCGGATCAGAAATTTCTATTATTTTTTCAATTTCCGGTGGTAATTTTAATTGATACGGTGTATAATGTACCTTGTTTATATGGTTTTTCATTACAAATAAATTATATCACAAAAACGACTGCATTCCTACCTTTCGGTTAGAATGCAGTCGTTTTTTATTTGGGTTGTTTTTTACAGCTCCATAAATTATGTAGCTATTAACTTAGTTTGTTGTAATAAAAGGACGGATAGCTGCCGCTACTGTAGAAATCGGGTGTGACTGCAAGAACACTCTGCCCGGGCCTGTAATAACTGTATTAAACAATCCCTCTCCGCCGAGGAGTACATTTTTAACTCCCTTAATGCGCTGGATGTCCATTTGACAAGATGCATCCATTGCAGCAAGGTTGCCTGTATCAACAACAATCTGCTGACCGGGTGCAAGGTTATACTGCTTGCAGTAGCCGTCAATCTCAACAAAAGCAGTTCCGTAACCCGATAGCTTTTGAAGTATGAATCCTTCGCCTCCAAAAAAGCCTGCACCCGCTTTTTTATTAAAATGTACAGAGAGTTCAACAGTTGCAGAACATGCAAGGAAACCCGATTTCTGAACGATTATAGGCATATTAGGCTGAATTTCAAAAGGAATGATTGAACCAGGGAAAGATGAAGCAAGAGTAATGAAGCCCGGACCGCCCATAGCTGTGTAGCGGTTCTGCATAATAGACTCTCCCGACATCATTTTGCTGAACATCTTGCCTACGCCGCCGCCTGAAGTTTCCATATTAAGGTTAGGTGACATCCATACCATTCCGCCGCCCTGTGTAATAATAGTTTCGCCGTTTTCAAGAGATACCTCCACTATTGGAAGTGAACCTCCCTCAATTTTGTATTGCATAGATAAACCTCCATAAATGTTTATTATCAGCATTATATCATATATCAAATGCAATGTAAATAAAATTATACATATATACATCAAAAGACTTCCATTTGCAGAAGTCTTTTTTACTTATGTTTATTCACCTGTCAAATGTACAACTGTTGCCGTATGCCCTACTGCTTTTAAAAACTTATCAAAAACATATGTTGTTTTTATTTTAAGGCTCGATGTATTCACGCATGGGTGACATCCTACATATTCACCTTTTAAAACATCTTCATCTACAAGCAAAGTGACTGCGTTTTCTTTGTCGTTCATAAGTCCCATAACACTAACCGAACCGGGCAGAATATCAAGGTACTCTTCCATAGCCTCGGCAGACGCAAAAGAAAGTCTTGCCGAATTAATTTGACTTGAAAGTTCCTTTGTTTTAAAAGGCTTGTCCCCCGGCATCATTAAAAGATAAAATTTAGTTTTCTGCCTGTTGCACAAAAACAGATTTTTACAAATAAGTACATCAAGTACCTTGTCAATTTCATTGCACGCCTCCATAGTATCGGCATGGCCGTGATCTGTTCGCAGATACTCTATGCCAAGGCTGTCGAGCAAATCATATACTCTGACTTCCCTGTCAAGTCTTCCCTCAATATTCTGCGGTCTGCCTTTGTATAATTCCACCGCTGTCATCTCCTAACATTTTTACTACTAATATAATAATGGATTACTCTCCCTTTGTCAAAGAAAAACAGAGCGACTGCACAACACAATCGCTCTGTAATTTATTTATCTTTCATATACTGTGTCGTAATCACCATATTCAGGAACATTAAAATACTCAGAGTTTTTATTAAGTGTATAGTCAGCTTTAAGTAAGCCGTACTTTTTGAGTACCTCAATGGTATTTGTATATGACTTCGGTACAAAGTAATACTCAGAATCTGTACTGTTAGTACCGAAAATAAATTTTTTAGCTTTTTCAGGATCATAATTAGTATATTGTAATTGAATTTTGCAGACATAATCCTTAGAATACTTCTCTCTGATATATTTAAGAGAATCAAAGCTGTAAACCGAATCATCGTCATTAGAAGAATCATAATAAATATCATCATTGTAAAGAAGTGCAAACGGATCATACAAAACACCGTTAAGATAAGCAGTGTCAGCCTCAAGGTCTTTTTTAAATGCTGCGTTTATATCATTCATAATACTCTTCTTTGCAGCAATTTCTTTTGGATCTTTTTCTTTTTCATCATATGAATACTCGCCATAGTTTTCTATGGTCGACGAATATACACTGTCCTCGGAATATGTTTTGGTCAAAGCATAAACAGTCACACTGCTTACTTGGAAATCTTCGTTCAGACCGGCATTTGCCACACCCGAGTATTTCATAATATACGGCTTTGATGAAAGCACAGGTTTGGCGGCAGTGTAAATTTGTGTAAATCCAGATGAACTATAACCGTAATCAACATCATATGTATCATCGGTATAATCAATCGGCTCATAACCAAATGTCGCAGCCATTTCAAGCAGATTCTTAGAATAGTATCTTGTCACGGTTCTTCCGCTGTTTAGCTTGTAGGCAACGGTAATTATCTCGTCGCTTGCATATTCTCTGAGGGTATTGTAAAGCATACTGCCCCACACACTTGAAAATTTAGCCTTAGAAGTTGTATTCGTCTTTTTCTTGGTGAGAATTTCATTGTGAACATTAATAATAGATTTAATGTCAGCTTCGTCTGTAAAATCGCCCGCACTCTTTGTGTAATATTTCGATATATTCTTGCCGACAGTGCTATACTCTGAACTAATCAAACCCGCACTCTTTACATCTTCTGATTTAGGCACATAAGTATTGTAGCCGAACACATCAAGATTAATAAGAATCACACCGACAATTACCACAACAGCAAGACCTGCATAAATCGGAATAGTTCTTACAATCTGCTTTAAGCCTTTGTAGAAAATCATATGAACGATAAGGAATGTCGGCGCACTTGCAAGAATAAAACCAAAAACAAAACCGCCTACGCCATTGCCAAAAACATTTATAGCGCCGAACATAGTTCCGAGGAACATACCTGCAAGGAATGAAACTATAACTTTTATTATATGGCAAGGAATGTAATAAGCAAAGGAAGTCTGGGCTCTTTCGGATCTTCTCTTCATAATCAGCAATGTACCCAAAGCAATGCAGACTACACTGAAAATTATCCAATAAATAAGATTGTTGCCAAAGTAAGCAGAAATAGGATTGAGTGCATTTGTTATAAAACTGTCAGAAAAATTACCCGTGTATGAGCCTGTAAAGAAAGCGTCAATATAAGCCCTTACAAAAACCATAGATAACGGATAGCAGGCACAAACCGCAATAAACATAATAACAGTATTAAATGTAGTACCACAGCAAGCAGACAGAAAACCGTATGCGCTTATGCAGGCAAGAGTACCCACAATAAAATTAACATACATATTTGTTACCTGCGGAAGTAAAAGCGTACCCGTACAAACAGACGCAATAGCAATAATGCCCATAAATACAAGCATAGGAATGATAGAGAACAAATAAGCTGCACCGTACTTGGCGAGGAAAAGTCTTGCTCTGCTTATAGGAAGCGAACCGTAAAAATCGACTTTACGCTTGTTGTGCATATACGAGAATATCTGCACAGTATAAATAATAGCAAAAATAAGTGTAAGAAAACCGATAATGGCAGATGAAATAACCTGAAAAACCTGCATTTTTTCGCTTAGAGATATTTTCGGTGAACTTTCAGTTGAAAACAAAGGCGAAAATGAGGTTTGATCTGCCGTAAGCACAAAAACAAGTGTAAAAATTATTACAGTAAATACCGACGCCAAAATCGTATATACCATCAACGAGCCTTTACAGCCTTTCAAATCCCATAGAATAACCGAAAAAATCTGCTTGAGCTTATCTTTAAAGGATACTGTGGATGTCATATCCTGCCGCCCCCATTTCACTAATAAATATTTCCTCCAAAGTAAGAGGTATTGCAGAAACAAAAGCAGGATTAAGTGCCTTAAGCTTTGGCATAAACTCCTCTTCCGTTCCCTTTATTGTAAGATTAAATATATTGCCGTTGCGGGTTATATTAATTGCATTAATACCCTCAAATATATTCGGCTTATACGGCAACTCCGTAAATGCCACCTGTACCTTGCGCAAACCGTGCCTTAAATCGTCAATGCCACGCTCAAGCATCATATGTCCCCTATGCATAAGGCAAAGTCTGTCGCACAAATCTTCAAGCTCTCTCAAGTTATGAGAGGCAATTACAACGGTTGTATTATTGTCTGCCACCTTTTCGGCAAGCAGGCTTTTGAGCATATGTCTTACCACAGGGTCAAGACCGTCAAATATTTCGTCAAGGAATAAATATTTCGGACAGGTTGAAAGCGCCAAAATAAGCGCCGCCTGTCTTTGCATACCCTTTGACATATTAATAATAGGTGCCTTTATGTTAATCGGGAAAATCGAACAAAGTCTGTTATATTCCTGTTCGCTCCAATTCGGATAAAGTCGTCTGTAAAGAAAAGCCGTACTCTCTACCGTACTTGTATTGTAAAAATACGGGAAGTCAGGTATAAAAAAGCATTCTCCTTTAGTTACGGGATTATCAAAATGCTGTATGCCGTCAACTTTTACAGTTCCTCCGTCAGGTGCATATACTCCCGCAAGCATACGCAAAAGTGTTGATTTACCGCTGCCGTTACTGCCTACAAGACCTACAACCGCACCGTTTGGAATATTCACGGTCATATTATCTACAGCATTAACCTTGCCAAACCTCTTGGTAAGTCCGCAAATTTCAATCATCAATGCCACCTCCGTTATAAATATTTTCAATAATTCTATTAAGCTCTGCCTTGTCAACGCTCAGTAAATTTGCTATTTTTGTGCTCTGTTTAAAATCATCGAGCGCCATGGCTCTTTCGGCACAATCCTTTGTCAGTTTATCGGATACATAACTTCCCCGTCCGACATTGGATACAATATACCCGTCATTTTCAAGCAATTTATATGCTTTTGCTACGGTATTAGGGTTAATGCCAAGCTCAGATGCAAGACTTCTTACAGGCAACAATTTATCACCCGGCTTCAATACTCCCGCTGATGCAAGACGAATTATATTGGTACAAATTTGTTCATAAATCGGTACTCTTGATGTCAAGTCAATCTGAATCATTATTCTACCTCCAATCTTATAAATTGCACTCATTGGATTTATTGTATTAATTTAAATAGTACATCTTAAATATATACTATTTAATTATTTTTGTCAATACTTTTTATCATTTTAGTAAGTTTTATTCGATTGTCATTTTTTATTCTGAATATGTAATCTATTATACAACAATATTATATGTGCAAAAAACACAGAAAAAGAAAAAAGCAAGACAAAGTCTTGCTCTTTTCTATGCTCACAAAAATTAAAAGAAAGAAATAACTATAAACTTTTTCAAAACATATAATTGAAAATTTGTTATAATTTATCTTATGGCTTTATTATAGCACATAATCCTTCAAAATCAAGCATATTTTTTAATTTCATTCAAAATCAGCCATTTATATATGTTGTATAAGTTTTGTATGTAATATTTGTGCAATTTGTACATCAGAAGAAATTTAACTCTTTTAAAAAATAAATCCAGCCGAATAAAGTAAAACACGAAAGCATAGTTGTAAAAACTACGGTACCTGCCGATAATTCATAATCGCTGTCCATTTGCCTTGCCATGGTATAAGAAGACACAGCACAGGGCGATGCAAAAATTCCGATAAGCGAAACTAAATCAATTCCCCTGAAACCAATCATAATAGCTATGGAAAGACTGATTGCAGGCACAATAATAAGTCTTGCAAAAATAACCGCAATAAGGTTTTTCTTGTATCTTTTTATGCTTGCAAATTCAAAAGATGCTCCGAGCACAATCAACGCAAGCGGTGTTGCCGCCGACGCCATATCAGAAATAACGCTCTCTGCAATTTCAGGTAATTTAATACCGAAAACCGCAAACAAAATACCTGCAACCGAGCCGATAATCAGCGGATTTGTAACTATACCTTTGAGTATTTTTGTAATTTTTATACTCTCTCCCCTGAATACTTCAAGTGTTATTACAGCCAGAATATTATACATCGGAACAATAACCGTGACAAGCATAGATGTCATACCAAGTCTGCCGCTGCCAAAGATATTACCTACAATCGGCAAACCCATAAGCACAAAATTACTCCTGTAAATCGCCTGGATTAGCGCACCACGACTTTTATTTGATTTTTCAAAAATTAAAGCAAAACCAACCGACAAACCGTAAATAACCGCTACGGCAACAACCGCATACAAAAGAAGTGATGCATTAAAATCTGCCGACAAATCAAAAGCATATATATTGTTAAACATCAAGAACGGAAAGAAAACATTAAAAACGATTTTGTTAAGCACAGGCAAATGAGCCTCTTCAATCACCTTCATTTTTCGCACAGTAAAACCTATAGCAAGCATTATAAACATAGGCAGTACCGCATACAGAGCCACAAAAAAATTAGACATTCTACCATCTCCTAAAAGAAAGCATAGCATATATTTTTTATAAGTACAATATAATGTTAATTACCTTTACAAATTTGTTATGCATTATAAACATCTTTCCCATTCCATTCACTTAAATATCATTGAAAAAAGCGGTGTAATGTGTTAGAATAGTTTATAATATAAGTGAAAGGTTCTGAAAACTTGAAAAAATGTGATTATTGCGCAAAAGAAATATCCTATTTTGAACAATATTGCAGTGAGGAATGTCACGGCAATGCAAATAAATATTACGAAACTACCGAAAAGTACGGTAAATTGTTCAGCATTATAAATATGATTTGCTTTTTCGGTATTCCTATCGGAATTTTTCTTTTTGCGTTTTTGCGAACTGCGGGAATGATAATTACAGTCGCAAGCTGCGATATTCTCGGCATAATGCTTATTTTACTTCCGTTTCCCACCGAAAATATGATTTCAAAGTACAAGCTGAAAAAAGCAACGAAAATTACCCGTATTATCGGACTTGCCGTAATCGGCCTCGGATTTATGTTTTTAATCTTTATGCTATTGTTCCCGATTATTTTTCCTGATTAACTTTCGTTTGAAAATTTTAATGTAAAGGAGTAAAAATTTGAATGTAAATCAAAATACAGGAAGAAACTATTGCATTTCCATACTAAGAGTATTAGGTATGCTATTTATAATACTTTGTCATATTGCAAGTTGGCTTGATATAGCTTTTTTAGAACAATTTTTTAATTATGGCGTATATATTTTTTTATTCATTTCTGGATTTCTTTATGCAAATAAAGAAATAAATAGCCCTTCTAAATGGTTTTTGACAAGAGTAAAAAAACTGTTAATTCCATTTTATTTGTTTGTTATTCCTGTTTCCATAGTGTATTTTAAAATAAATGGATTTGATGGCTTGGAAGCAATAAAATATTTATTTTGCTTGCAAGGCATTAATTTTATAACTCCTTTCATACCATTTTCTGAAATTAAACCTTTAGGAAATTTGTGGTTTGTTACAATTATTCTTATTTGCTATTTACTGACAATATTAGTTAAAAAGATTGAAAAAAAGCATAAACTCAATATAGCTGTAATAATTCTGATACTTGTAGCTGCTTGGTTTATTCCAAAAATAATGATGTGTTTTAACATACCATATATTTCACTTGAATATTTTGTTACATATTTTTTAGGATATTATATTTCTAAATTCAAAGTAAAAAATACACTGCCGATATTCATTATTTATGGCTTGTTTTTATTTTTAGCTTCTATTGGCATCAGATTAGTAGGCAAATATTGTTTTGATAATTCTATTAATAATTTTTATTTACTGATTGTTTCCACTACTCATTTAGGATTAGCCGTATCGACTTATTTCATGTGTAATTATTTGGTTAACAAATTTACAATATTTATAAAAATTGCAAAATCAAATATTTGGATAACTTTTGATAAATTGTCATATCCAATATATATTACTCACTATGCTTTTTTAAATAGTGTAACTTCAGTTGATAATTTTGGATTATCTAAACCGATTTCATTTATACTTTTTATATTAATGACTAATTACAAGCGCACTAATTATATTTTATATTGATAAAGCTATACAAAACAAATTTATCAGAACATAAAAACAACTGAATATTTATTTTAAAAGCGTCAATAATATTTTTACAATTATAATTAAGGAGGATTATTATGATTGATAAAATTGCCCTGACGCTTTTAATTATAGGCGGACTTAACTGGGGCTGTGTAGGTATTTTTCAGTTTGACCTTGTCGCCTGGATTTGCGGCGGTCAGACAGGAATTATAAGCCGAATTGTTTACATTCTCGTTGCGCTCGCCGCAATTTGGTGTATTTCACTTTTATTTAGAGATACCGACTCCGATACTGCGGTTAATAATGATTCCGTGTAACGCAAAAGGTGGCTGTCCGCTACGAACAGCCACCTTATTTTTTATATGTAGTTTTAATTAAAGAGCCTCTACAATTTCCTTTGTATCTCTTGCAATAACAAGTTCTTCGTTAGTAGCAATAAGCTCAACTCTGATTTTTGAGTTTGGAGTTGAAAGTGTGCCTGTAACGCCGCACTTTGCTTTCTTGTTAAATTCCTTATCCATCTCTACACCAAGGCAAGAAATGTAATCGCATACGGTTTCACGGAGCTGTGGCTGATTTTCGCCAATACCTGCGGTGAATACGATTGCGTCACAACCGCCGAGTGCAACATAATAAGAACCGATTGTCTTTGCAATCTGATAATAAAGCATTTCGTGAGCAAGGTGTGCTCTGTGGTTGCCATGCTCCTCAGCTGCACAAACATCACGATCATCTGAGGATATGCCGGATACACCCAAAAGACCCGATTCCTTGTTAAGAATCTTAAGCATTTCTTCGGCAGAAATGTTTTCTTTCTCTGCAATGAAAGTAATTACAGACGGATCAAGTGAACCTGAGCGTGTGCCCATCATAAAGCCGCCGAGCGGAGTAAGACCCATTGATGTATCAATTACCTTGCCGCCCTTGATAGCTGTGATTGATGAACCGTTACCGATGTGACAAGTAATGATTTTTGTATCTTCAATATTCCTGCCCATAAGTTCAGCCATTTTCTGTGATACATAACGGTGAGAAGTACCGTGGAAGCCGTAACGGCGGATACCGTACTTTTCATAGTATTTATATGGAATAGCAAACATATAAGCCTTTTCCGGCATTGTCTGATGGAAAGCGGTATCAAATACTACAACCTGAGGAACATCTTTGCCGAATACCTTTGTACAAGCATTGATACCCTGAATGTGAGCGGGGTTGTGGAGAGGAGCAAGAGGAGCAAGCTCTTCAATCTTCTTGATAACATCGTCTGTTACGAGAACCGACTTATTAAAATAGCTACCGCCCTGCACTACTCTGTGACCGATTGCGCTAACCTCTGACAAATCCTTGATTGCACCATACTGCGGATCAAGAAGTGCGTCCTTAACAGCCTCAAAAGCCTGTGTATGATTAACCATCTCTGTTTTGCGTTCAATTTTTGTGCCATCAGGAGCTTTAAAACCGATAAATGCACCCTCCTGACCGATTCTTTCACAGTTTCCTTTTGCAAGTACCTTTTCGCTGTCCATATCAATAAGCTGATATTTAAGTGATGAGCTGCCTGCGTTAATAACGAGAACCTTCATTATTATTCATCCTTTCAACTATATTAGTTGTCCTAAAGCGATTTTTGATATATAATATATCTGAGGACAATTAAAAGTCACTCTGTGAGTGTTACACTATAATGATAAAACTTTTTATAATAGTTTTCAAGTGATTTTTTAATATCTGACAATAATTTTTTGCTTTTTCGAGGTAATGCTATGGCAATCGGCATAATTTGCGAATTTAACCCTTTTCATAACGGACATAAATATTTAATACAAAAGGCAAAAAGCCTTGTAAACGAGCCTGTTGCGGTTGTAATGAGCACAAGCTTTACACAGCGTGGCGAAATCGCAATTACAGACAAATTCACAAGGGCAAAGTCTGCCCTGCTCGGCGGCGCTGACCTTGTAATAGAACTGCCTGTCGCCTATGCCGTATCAAATGCCGAAGTATTTGCAAAAAGCGGAGTTAAAATTCTCTCATCTTTCTCACGACTCACGCATCTTGCATTCGGTTGTGAAAACAGTAATATTGAACTTTTGAAACAGACAGCCGACGCACATAAAAATACTGCCGTACAATCGCTTGTGGCAAAGGAAATGCAAAACGGTTCGTATTATCCGAAAGCAATTGAATCTGCCGTGCGTGCAATATACGGCGAAAAAACAGCCGAAATCCTTGCCACACCAAACAATGTGCTTGCCGTTGAATATCTTAAAGCATTGCCGAGCAACATATCACCACTGCCAATCCGTCGTGAGGGAGTTGAACACGACAGCGAAAACACTGAAAACGGTTTTGCCTCCGCATCATATATAAGAGAACAATTAAAGCAAGGCAAAAATATTGCGGAGTTTGCTCCTTTTGAACCGACAGAGCTTGCTCTGCCCGGTAATTTGGAAACCGCCTTGCTGTATAAATTGCGCTCCATGTCTGTTCATCAGCTTGCCGATTTACCTGATGTAACCGAGGGACTTGAAAACAGAATTTACACGGCCGTGCACGAATATAATTCTGTTAATGAAATATTGTTTGCCGTAAAATCAAAGCGTTACACACTTGCAAGACTACGCAGAATTTTAATATGCGCACTTTTGAATATAACAAAAGAAATTCAAAACACCGAACCGAGCTATGCAAGAGTGCTCGGCTTTACAAATGACGGTGCAAAAATCCTGAAAAGCTGTACTCTCCCCGTTATAACCTCTGTAAAAAAAGGTTTGTCACTCGGAGGCAATACAGAAAAATTACTTAAAACAGAAATTTTCGCAACAGATGTTTTTTCACTCGCTGTAAATCCGCCTAAAAAGTGCGGAGCAGACTTCACAACGCCGATAATAAAAATATAAAATCAGTTACCGCAAAATAAATATCTGCTATAACTTGCAAATATTTTATTTTGTGGTAATATATATGTATATAGTTAGTTTAGACTAACCTATATGTTGAAAAGAGGTAATTCTATGACAAAGAAAAAATCAATTATAATGCTCTTATGCGGTATTTTAGGTTGCATATGTTTCGGATGCGGCG
>NZ_JBBNJY010000016.1:0-45735 GCF_040093295.1 Ruminococcoides bili | reverse complement strand
ATACCCGCAATTTTTGAAAAAATTGAGTAAACTTTTTTGTTTTTGGGAGGATAATTTAGCGTTAGCTAAATTTCAATCCCCAACCGACACTATGCTAAACCATAATTTACCCCAACTATTGACATAGAGCCTATAAATTTTATAACAATATAAATAAAAAAAGCAGTATCCTCATTAACTGCAGATACCACTAAAACATATAAGATACTATCAAATTTAAAATTAAATCTCGTTGCCTAACATCTTGCTCCCTCTCTCTTTAAACATCAATATTGCCGATTACTCAGTTTTTATAAATCTCAAGATGTCAGGCAGAACGGATTTACATCAGTATGAGGAAATATGAATTTATCAACGCTATGTGCTCCGGTATCTGAAATTTTTTCAGATTATCGGTGTCTTCGTCCCCACCGAGCGCTAATAAAGGCATATAACCAAAACACTCTATATACAACAAATTTCCATGTTCATTAACAGCTTTATAATACTGATTCAAGGAAAAAAATTCGTTTAAAAAGCTCTTGTCTGCAAGTCTTTTTAAAAAGAAATCAAAATCTTTGAGCATCAGTTCACATTTTCCGTAGCGAAAATACATTATACTTATATACTCGCCGCTTTCCAAGGTAATTATGTCACCAAATGCAGTTACAAAAATTGGAACTGCGTCTTTATACGGAAAGTATGAATTATCAATTATACTTTGATAATCATCGGGATTAATCACTTTAATATATCCGTTCATAAAAGTGCCTAATCCGTAATTTTGCCAAATTTTAAGCAAAGTTTCAGGAATTTTATTCTTGAATTTGTTAATAACATTGTCATTAACTTTTGCATATGATTAAAAATCCTGTAATGCAACTGTATTCAAGAGTATTTCTCCCTTTTTATTTTATACAAACCTCCGTACCGTTGCACAGCACCGCTTTACTTCACACATCATATCGCAGATGTATGAAGTAGCTGTGAAGTGCCATAATCAAAACCGCTAAATACAAAACTTCTAAATGTACTTGTTTTTCCTCTATTTACTGTTTTTATTATAGCACAAGGATTTTCATTTGTTACAGTTTGGGCAAAAACGCATTAAAAAAAGTCAAAAGTGATGTTTTTTATATGACAAATTAAAAATTATGTTGTATAATATCTTCTAAAGGGGGAATTTCGGTGCTTAATATTCTGCTTTGTGATGATGATAAATCAATACTCGAAAAAGTACGGTCACTTATACGTAATCTTCAAAAAAACTATAAAATAGAATTTAATATAGATATGCGTACCTGCGGTGATTTTATTTTTAAAGAAAAACATTCTTACGACATCGCTATAGTCGATGTTCAAATGCCTGCCGTAAACGGACTTGAGGTATCGGAAAGATTAAAACAATTAAACCCTGACATTATTATTATGATTCTTACCTCATATCCGGCTTACCTTGACAGTGCAATGAAAATTCAGGTTTTCAGATATCTTTCAAAGCCGATTGACACTGAAAGGTTTAACAGAAATTTTCTTGAAGCCGTTGACTATTACAAGAAAATCAGTAAAAGTATTATAATAGAAAAATATGACGAAATTTTCACCGTAAAAACAAGGGATATTCTCTATATTGAAAACAGAAAACACGGTTCACTTATCGTTACTAAATACAAATCATACGAAACCAATAAGAAACCTGCCGAATGGTACGAAATAATCAATCAGCCTAACTGCTTTGTCCAATCGCATAAAAGCTATATCGTAAACTTACAGAATGTAATTAACTTTGATAAAAGTTCAATTACATTTCAGGGGGCCAATGAGAATCTTATGGAGCATTGCATTTCGCAAAGAAAATACGCAGAATTTAAAAAAGCCTTTTTTGATTTTGCGGGAGGTATTGTATGATAATTTTCAGCTATGCGACGGTAACGGTATTTGGGGCAATCATTTCTTACATATTTATTTCCAGCAAATTTGCTCAGAAAATGAGCAATATGGGTTTATTTTTATGTTTTTCATTGTCTGCTGCACTGCAATTTATAATAAATACGGTAGGTGTCGAATATTCAAATATTGTAGCATTTTTAGCTTGCAATCTGTTGCTGTGTATTTTTTGCTTTAACACAAATGTTTTTCAAGCAATATTTACTTCAATTCTTCTCACATCTATAACTCTCATAACAAAAATGACTCTGCTGTTTCTTGTAATGGTAACTTTTAATATTGATATTAAAGGAATCACTGAGAACGGTATGATATTTTTCTTATTAAGCGGCAGCTCGCAGTTATTTTTCTTCTTTATTGCATACTTTGTATCTAAAATTTCCGTCAAAGAAAATAAAGAAAATTTGAAGCTAAATAAAACAGATATGCTTTTCTTTCTGCCGATGGCGTCAATACTTATAATATGCGGTATGTCATACATTTCGCTTAACTATAAACTTGACGAATTTACATATGTTTTGTTTGCGGTAGGCGCTCTGCTTTTAATGTATTCAAATATAGTTGTTTTTCTTGTACACGAAGACGTATTGAAAACTCAATACGAAAACACGGCGCTAAAGCTGCAAAAGCAAAAATCAGAAATTGATACCGAATATTACTCTATTTTACAAAATCAATACGAAAATTCTAATATTTTAATTCACGATATAAAACGCCACTTGCTTTCAATAAAAGAACTTTCAAACGAAAAAGACTTTGAAAGCATAAACAAATACATTGACAGTCTGTATGAAGATTATCAGATTAAATACTTAAAGAAATACAGCGATAACAAACTTATAAATGCAATCATAAACAGATATGTCAGTGCTTGCAAAGATAAAGAGATTGACTTCTACTGCGATATTCGAGATATAGATTTTTCTTGCATTTCAAATAACGATATAACATCATTACTTGATAATATTCTTGAAAACGCTCTCGAGGCAACGCAAAATGCCGATAACAAAAAAATTGAGCTTACAGTTAAGCAAACGAACACAAACTATATTGTAATCAACATATGGAATTACTGTGCAAGTGCTCCTAATCTTAAGGACGGCAAATTACAGACAACCAAAAGCAATAAATTTATTCACGGCTACGGAATAAAAAGTATAGAACGAATAGCAAAACAATACAACGGTAATGTAAGTCATAATTTTGACCCCGAAAATATGAAATTCACTCTCGCAGTTGTTTTGAAAATTAAATAAAATAATAACACAAAAAAGCGATGACTGATAAAAAAAGTGGTTCATCACTATTTTTGTGGGATGGTGAACGGACAGAAGGAATATAAAGATAGCGAATCAAGGTAAAGAAGAAGTCATCATCAAGCCAATCATTAATGGTATCGTCTATTGCCAAAGGAAAACGAGCCTATAAGCTTCCTCATAGGCTCGCAAAGCTATTTCAGGAACTACAATCAAACAGCTTTTAAAATCACTACATCTTAGATTCGATATTGCTCAATCAGTGGGACTTGATGTATTCAATAAACTCTTTACAATTAATTCTACCATAGATACTATCATTTCCAGCAGTCATAATACGTTTAAGGCATTCTGGAACACCGTCTTCACTTCTGAAATGAATTCTGTCTTCAGAACCCCAAGCACCCTGATTCTGATTATCCTCATGAATATTATAGTCAACATTAGCAGGAGTGTTCTTAATATATTCAATAGCTTCGTCACGTTCTTCCACAGAATCAAAATGAACTTGACCGTTCTTACCGAACACAAGTTTTTCCATTGGCTTTTCACCTCCGTTCTATAATAACATCTGATTGTAGTCAGGAGAATATCAAGTTGAATAAGCTAAGTTTATCGCAGTAACTAAGCCGTCATAATCACCGTTTTCAATTTGACTAAATGAATCACTTTCAAGACCGATGAACAGAACATACAAGAACTTTTCAAAAGAGTAGATTGGTTCGGAATGGTGTTCTATATCATATCTTATTGTATCAGATTTTGCTAGCAAGCAGATATGTTGATATTCACGATTGATTTTTTGAGTATTTCCATTTGGGTGGGCATAATTCAAGTGTTGCGTAGGCGTTAATGCAATCAAATTTTTGATATAGTGGCAGATCGTAGGATAGTCAGCTTCGGGGAATATGTGATGGATATGCGTTGCTATATCACCGATATGCTGCTTGTCATAAGTAACTTCTGTATTGCCTGCACGGAACTGATCGTTATAAATGCGAACAATTTTCTTCGCTTTTGCAGACATATATTTTGTAAGATTTTTGTTTACACTGATTTTTGCAGTTTTCTCATATTCTGAACGAGTCATATCTTTGGGCTTATCGGAATAAATGTCCCTGAAGTTATCACGATTATACATTAACATATCGTAAGTAATCTTATGCTTAGAGAGTCTGCCTTTTTCCGTCCCCTCTGTTCCATGAAGAAACGCAAGAGGGTTAATAACTTTAGTGAAAATTCTTCTGCACTCTGTTCTTCCATTTATAGGAGTATAAGCGATGATGAAATCTTCATAGTTTTCTTTGAGATTATCAAAATCCTCTTTACTTGTATTGTTAAAAAAGCCATTAAATAGCTTCATTAATCCTGAATCAGTTAAAACCTTAGATATATAACACTGCAAAAAGGTCAAAGCATTGTAATCACGCAAGGATAGGTATTCCATAATCTCCTCATTAGCAATGCGATAAAAGTTTCTGTTTTTATTCTTTTTCTTTTCAAGGATACCTGCGTAAGCCATCAACTCCATAGGTTGCTGAAAGAATTTATCATATTCATTTCGAGCTTTTGATTCATCAGGATTAGGTTTCTTGAAAATGTTTTCTACATATTTAACGGTGTAGTCATTATGCCAAATATCCATTGACGAGAAGAAATCATTGCCTTTTTCAGCAACATAATTCACAATGCAGTCAGCAATTATGGAGATAACATCAGGAGTACACTTCTGATCAATCCACCTTGCGTTATGTGATAGTCGGATGTCATAATTTTTTTGAGAAAGAAATGAATTAATCTCCTTTTTACTTAAAAATCTCATATTATACCTCTTTTAGTAAACCAAAGAAGAAAACTGAATTACTATCAACATTGAGGGAACGAGTTTGATAATTTCGTGCTATCTTATAGAATGCTCTATATTCTTCTGTTGAGAAATATCCTCTTTGGGTGTCATTTATTGTATAACCATCTTTTAGCGTTAATATTGCAACCGAACCATTAACAAGCACATATGGGGGCTTTTTTATCAGACGTGGCTTATAAGTCATATTGGGGGTTAGGTATACTGTGTCATTTTCATAATAAAAGTAAACGCTTAACCTCCTAGCATCTTCCGAAGATATATAGGAGTCATAACCCTTTATATCTTCAATTCTGGTTCCAGAATCGTTGATATTACGAGATTTGATAACTCTTATATCACCCTTATCGGAAAGTAATTTATTAGTAATTTGTCGATCTCTAAACACCCTAAAAACATCAAAAACAAGTCTTTTGGCTATGGTATCAAAAAAATCATTTCGATAGATTAACCAATATGGAAAGTGATGATCGGTAATGTAACTCTGCTTTTGAATTATGGTTATTTGCTCAGTTATTGACCGTACAATTGTTTTAGCTCCTAATTCCAAAGTATTAACATTAACGCATATTGTTTCAACCAAAACGCCTTTAAACCCATTTTCTCCAAAATCAATTATAGAATCTATACGTTTTTTTTCCAATATCTCTCTTGTTTTCTTGAATTCGGGGGTATTCAAAAGAAATTTAGGAACGATTAAAGAAACATAGTTACTGATTTGTACTGCTTTCTCCAAAAAGAAAGAGAAAGTATTGGTTGTATCTGTGTTTACCGCCTGTGCTTTATATAGTTTCAAAGTACTATTATTTGAGCTTAATTTATTGAAAGGAGGATTACCAATCACTAAATCATAATGAGTATTAAACTTATGAAGCAAGAAATCATCATTGATGAAATTGATTGTTATATTAGCAGGGAGATTAAACTTGTTAATAATATATTTTAAGACCGAAATAACACTAGAATCAATATCAACAACATCAATTATGATTGATTTGGCAGAAGCGTACTTTTTGATAACGAATGGTATGAAATTGCCTGTTCCAACGGAAGGCTCAAGAATATGAATTACATCTTTGTTAATATCGGGGAGATACTTCATTATCTCATTAAGTATAGACTTATCTGTAAAAAAAGCAGCATTATGCTCACGCTTAGCATTTGCATACTCAACAACCTTTGAAATAGATGATATGCCAACTGTATCAAAATTAGCAGAAATATAGCCAATGATACTATCGAGTGAACTTAGATCTGTTGTGTCAATCAGCTTTTTAACCTCTGCATCGACGAGGTGCTGCTTACTGAAAAAAAAAGCAATCTTATCAGCAATGCTATCAAAAATAGCTGTTGGCACAGCCTCTCCTAAGCATTGTCTAATTTTTATCTCCTCTTTTTTCAGAAAAGCTCGTTTTTTCTCAATAGAGAGGGAATTAAGTGTTTGTTCAGATATATTAGTCCACCTAAAAGAATTAGGAATTGTCATCATCAGCATTAGTTCTCTAATGCTGAATACTCGATCATCACTTGGGTGTATAGTATTCTGACTTGCAAGCTGGTCATTCCTTGTATGAATACACGGTCCAACCTTATCCCAATATTGCCTACGATATTTATCTCCGTTTTTGCGAATATTTACAACTATCTCACCATTTACGACTTTATGGGGAACTTTGTGTATATCGGACTGGTCAAATGCGGATTCACCCTCTTTTAAGTCGGCAATCCAACTACGCATATGTTCAGGATATACCCGAAAAGCGTGATATATGTCGGTATTACTTATTTCTCCAAAATTTTTCAGAGCTGGCAAGTTACCTATAACATTTCTCAAAGTCTTTTCTTCTTGATAGTCAGGGAATAACTCAAAGGGAGAAATAAAGTCTGCCAAGTCCTTTCGAACCCCTATGACAATAGTTCTCGAACGACTTGAACACGCTCCATAGTTCTTGAAGTTGATGACTTGTGAGTAAGTAGCATATTTAACTCCCAAGTGTACATCTATTGCTTCTGATATTTGCTTTTCTGTCCCATCAGTATCAGTACATATAGTTTTCATAAAAGAAGGAACATTTTCAAATATGAAGAAAAGAGGATTGATCTCCTCAATAATTTTTATAGACTCAATAACAAGAGAGTTTCTGACTATCTCATTATCAGCCTTTTTATGATTAGCTACTGACATTCCTTGACACGGAGGTGTAGATATAATAACAGTCACATTGTTGATTTTTTCATTTTTTTTCCAACGCTCAACCTCGCCGAGTAAATGCTGTTTAACGCTATTTTCTGTAATATCACCACAAATATAGCCAGTTTCATATTTACACTTATTATTAAACTTCTGTACATTTATACGGCGCTCAACAATTTCATTTGTTGCGATACACTCAAATCCGTGCATCTTAAATCCATAGCAACCGACACCTGCACTGCTAAAAAGGCTAATATAGGTTAATATATTATCTTTGAATTTTTTCATATCAACCACCATTCATATACTTGCATTTAAAAAAATATATAAAATATAGCAGCTTAACGACTGCAAGCTATATCTTATTATTATACTATAATAAAGTGCTGAAGTCAATGATTTTTTTCTGAAATTCACACATAATCCATCTGCGTTGTGAATAGATGTGACCCAATTTGTGCAAAAAATAAAAGCAGTTCTATGGTACAATGTTTTTGTCCGCCTTTGGAATGGAGCGTAGCGGAACGGAAAAGGCGGACAAAAACTTCGGCTCACGCCGCAAGTTTCTCTGTCAAGATCTGATTTGGACTCTTGTAGCCAAGCGCCCCTCTCCTCTCATAGGCTTTGTCAAGAAAAGTGTGCAAGCTATTTCTTAACTTACACACTTTATTTTACAAGTTCTTATCTTGCATTTCGTTCAGAGAAGCCCTGTTACTCAGACTCTCTTTTCTTAACTATGGAAAGAGAACCTATTACATCAAATGCAATAAAAATGCTATTCCAGCGTTTAAAAATTTCATCAGGCATAAGTCTGCTGTATCCGCACTTGTTAAGACATACATTTGCAACGAATTATATTATCAGGGCGGTAATCTTGAAGTACTCAGGGTCCTACTCGGTCATAGTTCTATCTCAATCACTCAAATATATATTCATTTGGCTGCACAAATGCAATTAGTGAATAATAAGTTTGATAGTCATTTAGACACCTTGACTTAGACCCCTTGATTTTTTAACACTCCAAAAAGAAAAGCACCGACTTCAAAAATCGGTGCTTATGGCTGGGCTGGCGGGATTCGAACCCACGGGTGACGGAGTCAAAGTCCGTTGCCTTACCGCTTGGCGACAGCCCAATATATAATTTTTGTGTAAAACGCTTATTCTAATCAGCGCAACTTAAAAAGTTGTTTGTGCAAACTACCGACAGTGTCTTTTACATTTATATAAGTAAAGCCGCAAAGGCTATATACCTTGCGGCTTTATGGTGACCCATCGGAGATTCGAACTCCGGACACCTTGATTAAAAGCTACCACTATATTGAGCCAATTTATTATCATATTGACAAAATAATTTATCAATATGACTATGATAACGCTGATTTAGTATTCTTTGTTGTGTAGCTAAATGCACATATTTCATTGTCATTTGTAAACTTGTGTGTCCGAGCAATATTCGCAGTTCTTCAACATCACCGCCATAAAGGATATAGTTAGTCGCAAAAGTGTGGCGAAGTAAGTGAGGGTGCAATCTGATAATTCCTGTGCTTTCTTTTAAATCTTGAAAATACATCTTGATTGTATTATCGGTAATCGGTGTACCATCTTCTTTTTGGAAAAAGCGTTTTTCATATTCGTTTCTCATGTGTGAATAACGATTAATATATCGCTTAGTTTCTTCACCAAAAGGTACTAATCGCTCTTTTTCTCCTTTACCTTGCACTAACATAGTGTTGTTATGCATAAATATGTTTTTTGATTCAAGACTTACTACTTCTCCTCTTCTCAGACCTGAATCAAGCATAAACATTACCATTAATTTATTGCGAATACCAAAGTATGAGTTATCAAAATTATTGAGAAGTATTTTTACTTCTACATCTGACAAAGGAACTATATTGGCAATTTCAGCTTTAATAAGTTTCAACTTACCCACATTTTGAATGAACTCATTTTCATTTAACCATAATAAAAATGTTTTCACTGCTCTTGTATAAGTTTGCAGTGATATTTTTTTAGTACCGTTTTTATTTTCAATTAAATAGAGTTTGTAATCTTCAAATAAATGAGTATAAACATCTTCGACATTTTCTATTTTGTTATCTACACACCATTCAATGAACTTCGGTAAATTATATTTATAATATTTTAAAGTTTGTTCAGTTACACCTTCAGAAATTTTTTCTTTCAAGAACTGCTGATAAGCAGCACATAAAGTCATAAAATACACCTCGTAAGCAATCAGGTAACAATATTGTAACATATTGTAATAATATGGTCAATATTCAACAACTTTGTTTATGAGGTCTTTTTTATATAAAAAACAGGAGGCAGCTATGAGTATATTAAGTTTTGAAGAACCATACACAGACAATGAGGTTGTCGGATATTATGAAGATAAACTTATTGTCAAGCGTGAGGACGGCGAATTATTTTTCTGTGAAATACCCGAAAATCTTATTGAAATAGGAGAAACTATTTCTCCAAAAGATTTAACAAGTATTGCAGAATTGCCGTATGATGTACAAAAAGGGATTATAAATCAATATGCAGATTGAGAGGTGTTGAATTTGGCTTACGATCCGGCAAAATCAGAACAGACAAAAGAAGAAATGAAACAAAAGGTCATTGAACTTGCTAAGAACTTTAAAGATAATCCGCAGAATATGATTGAATACTTGCAATTTTCAACTCGTTTTTATAACTACAGTTCAAGAAACACAATGCTTATTTATCAGCAAAATCCGGGTGCAATGTTTTGTAACAGCTATAAAGCATATCAGGATATGGGTTATTCGGTTAAGCGTGGCGAACACGGAATGAAAATACTTGTGCCAACTATAAAGACATACCTTAATATTGACGGCAGCCCTGTTCCTCTCAGTAAAGCTACAAAAGAACAGAAAGAGGCTTACAAGCAACATAGAATTGAGGCAGAGCAACGAATACATTTTAAAGTCGGTACTGTTTTTGACATAGCACAAACAAATTGTCCTAAAGAAGATTATCCTAAATATTTCGATCTTGGTTACACATCAGAACAGCATAAACAGCTATACGAACTTATGAAAACATATTGCGAAAAAGAGTTGAATTGTAAAGTACACGAAAATCAATTTAATTCAGTATCACTGCGAGGCTTCTTTGATCCTGCAAGCAATTCAATTTCGCTTAGCGGTATGTTTGACGATTCAACAAAATTATCAGTACTTACACACGAAACCGCACACGCTATTTTACATAAAGAGCTTGATAAAACTCAAATTAAAAGTGAAGCTCAAATGGAATTTGAAGCTGACGCAACATCGGTAATGTTGCAGTCATACTTTGGCTTGCAAATACCTGAGAGCAGGCAAAGACATCTTGCCGATCAATACAAAACAATGTGTGCAGACAAAAATATCTCTTCGGCTGACATTACAAAATCACTTGATCACTCTCATAGAGCATATAAATCAGTTGCGGATAATATCAACAATAGTCTAAAACCTGAACTTACACCATCAATTAAAAATGTTCAGGCTGCACAGGTGACACAACCCATTTTACCAAATCAAATAGCAATGCCCGATATGGGAATGGCTATGATGATGTAATTATGACTGCTTTTTCGAGCAGTCTTTTTATATTATTCAAACTAACAAGTGTCCCACGGTGGGACACTTAGTAAAAAATTTATCATTTAATCGGGGGAACGAAAAATGAAAGAAAATAACAAAGCAATAAAAATTGCAGTATCAAATCAAAAAGGTGGAGTAGGAAAAACTACAACTGTATTAAATCTCGGAGCAGCACTTGCTGTTAATGATCGCAGAGTATTACTTGTTGATTGCGACCCACAGCACCATTTATCAAACTGGCTTAATTGGGAAGCCGATGGCAAGCCTACAACATCCGATATTATTTTCAGCACAGTTACAAAACAAAATGTAAATTTTAAAAATTGTATTCGTTATTGTGAAAAAGAAAACTTTGACTTTATACCGTCAATTAACTTGCTTGCCGGTATGCTTGGAATTATTGCTGCAGATGATAACAGTTCAACTGTAATTTCAAGAATTTTTGAGAATGACTACTTTAACGAAAATTACGATTACATTATATTTGATTGTCAAACTGCTCTTGATTTGCTTGTTACAAATGTTCTCAACGCTTGTGATAAGCTGCTTATTCCTGTTCAGGCAGATTTACTCAGTTATGAGGGCGTAGAACAAATGCTTGACAGTTTTATGCGAATTAAGAAAGATACCGATATTCGTAAATATCTTCTCGGAATGCTTGTTACTATGTATCAGACTAATACAAGACATTCCGCTACAATTTACAACGCACTTAAAGAAAGTTATAACGATCTTGTTTTTAATACATATATATCATATAGAACAGAAACAAAAAACTCAGTAGGTTTTCATCGTAGCAGCGTTTCAGACTGCAAATCAGTTGTAGGTGCTCAGTATATAGAAGCTGCACATAGGATTATGGAGGAATGTGAAAATGCCTGATTTTTTTAAACCCAAAAAGCAAATATTAAAAACACCGGAGCAGGCATACTCTGAATTGCTCGGTGGAAGCACGGAAAATCAAGTTGTAGAAATTGACATATCATTGATTGATGAAATAGATGACCAACCGCAGAGTATACATCAAGATAAAATAGATAATATAGCAGAAAGTATGAAACACATAGGACAGATTGACCCTGTTACTGTTGTGAAGTCAAAAAAAGAAGGCAGATATGTTTTACTTGCAGGCAGGCACAGAAAAAGAGCATGCCTACTGAATGGGCAAAAATCTGTTAAAGCAATAATAAAAAGCGAAACCGACCCGGACAAGCAAAGGCTAATCTTATTGGCCACTAATAATGACCGCAATACAGACTATCTCCCTTCTGAACTTGCTTTCAGTTATGCGGAACAATCCGAACTATTAAAAAAACTTGGCAGTAAATCTACCGTATCAGCTATAGCAGAGCAAAACAACACAAACAGAAAAGCTGTTCATCGACACATCAGACTTACATATCTCATTAAACCTTTACTTAACAAAGTTGACAGCGGAGCAATTACAGTCGGTGCAGGATATGAACTTTCATTCCTTTCAGAGGAACAACAAATCTCATTGCTTAATTTTATTCTTAATAATGCCTCGGTTTGCCAAAAGATTGATAAAGACATTGCAAGAAGAATAAGACTTGAACCTGACAATCTGCAAGAAATCTTTTATCAAAAAGTTGATGTGCCGGTATTATTTGAAGAAGAAGCTGATATTGAGGAAGAAAATATTGAAATTGAACCTCTTAAAGCAGAGAAAGAAAAAGTTAATAATTCATCTGAAAAGGCAATTAATCCTGAACCAAACAACCACAAGTGTCCCACGGTGGGACACTTAAAGGAAAAAGAGCAGTTACCGAACGAACTGACTATGACCTTATCAGCTACAGTTTTAAACTGTACAAGCTCGGTATTAAAATATTACGCAACTGCATTTCCTACCACTGCCGAATCAGTTAATATGTTTAGTCAACGATTTAAGAATTTTTCTGCAAACGGTAATACACAAAATTATGTTCCATATCAGGAATATCAAAATTGCGAATACAAATTAAAGTTTCTTAAAAAGCAGCTTGAATTTTATCTTAACAATAATAAATATACAGTTGCTTACAATGAACTTGATGAGTTTATACGCAGATATTTAAGAAAATTTTTCCCAAAAGAAAGACTCATTGAAGTTATATCAAACACTTAAACAGCTTTCTTCTCATCGTTCCCCGATGATAGAAATACAGGGCTGTTTCAAAACATTTGGAACAGCCCAACACCCCACAAGGAGGTAAATATGAAAATCAAAAGAATAATTTGTGCTTCATTAGCAGTACTTAGCTTATCAACAGCATTATTATCATCACCGGTAAACGCAGCACCGAAAATGGGTGATGTAAACCTTGACGGAATTATTAATGTTGTAGATGTATCATTAACACAACAATATCTTACAGGAGATAAAAAAATAAAATTCTATCCTGCTTACGCTGACTTTGACCGTAGCGGAATATTGGATATTAACGACATATCTTTGCTACAACAATATCTATCAAAATCAATCATTGTATATGGTGATTTTATATTTCAAATGAGCAGTAATTCAAAGTTGATTTCTCAATCATATTTTGGCAATGATACAAATGTAACAGTACCGGGATTTCTCCCCGGCTACAACTATGTAGTTACCGAAATCGGTTCTAATACATTTTCAAACAATTCAAAAATCGCAACAGTAACTTTGCCTCAAAATATCGGAAAGCTTAACGATAAGGCTTTCAATAATTGCAGCAAACTTACAACTGTTTATGCTTATAATAAAAACCTCAAGTGGAGCAATTCATTTTATAATTGTCCAAAATTCAAGTCAATTCAGTTTAAGTGAAATTAAAGAATAAACCGCACCTTACATACCCCTTCTCCTTTTATTAAAATGAAGAAACACTGCAGTTAGTGCGGAACTGCAGTGTTTGTACTAAACTGTTTTTATTGCAATTCTTATATTCTTTTATTACTGCGGATTATATAAAAACTATCAACAAACAAATTATTGACAAACAAAAATGTTAATTGTAGAATAGAGGTGAAATATATGCACTTTGATATAAATAAATTGATAAATTGGAGCAATATGATGGATTGGGTTGTTTTTTGCAGTTGCCTTGTACTTTTAACCGGAGTTATCATTGATATAGTTAAATCAGTAAAAAGCAACAAGGAGTTATCTAATGAACATAAATCAATAAAAGAAGGCCAAAAAGATTTAAGTACTGACAACGAAAAAGTTAAGGACTTAATTCGTAGCGAAAATAAAGATACACAACAAAACATAGAAAAGGCACAAAAATCATTAGAAAATAATGATAACCAAATTTACAGTTTATTAAATAATGTCGATAAAACGCTTATTAAAGAAATTGAAAGGAGTAAATATAAATATGAAAATCTAACTGATGAGCAACGCAGCATAAAAAATTATGTGGAATCTATCAACAACTTAATGAAAGAAGTTGAACGATTGCAAACACTATCTGTTGAGCAACAGAAACAAATACTTGAATTGCAGTCAGAATTAAATCAAGCACAACATTTTAACAATAATTTTACACAACATATGTAATACCTGCCATTCAGCCTAAAGGCTTTATGGAGTAGTTGCAGAGGATATAAGGCGGTTAGCACTCCCGAATAAGGGGGTGATATGTATGACCGAGTTAGTATTACTGATTATTTTGTTAGTAGAACTTCTTGAGATCATTAAATACATAAAAAAATAATCGCCCAACAGCCCGCTAAAACTTGTTGAACGATTATTTTATAATTTAATAAACAAATGTGGCTAACCGCTTTAAACGGTTTCCTCTGTAACTACATTATATATTATAAAAATTTAAAAGTCAATATGACAACACATTAATAAAAAGAGGGATACTATGAATGAACTAACTTCCGGAATTGTAAGCAGTGCAGTTTGGGATTTAATAAAGAAGGGAACTTCTGTTACAAAAGACTTTCTCAAAAATAAATTATCAAATTGGATACTGGACGATAAATCACTTGATAAAATATGTAAATATATAAATAATACACCTGATGTATATTTGAAATCCGAAGGATTACTTAAAGAATATATTAATATTGACGAAGAAATCCAAAAAACATTAGAATTTGCTAAATACATAAAGCCAACTGTTTCTCAAAATATAGGTGTTGTAAACGGTAATGTATTCGGTAATATTGAAGGTGATGTTATTAATAATTATAATAACTCACAAAAGCCCAAAGAAACAAATAACAGTACATTTTATCTTACCGATAGATTTAATGAATATTGTCCAATACAAATTGTAAAATCGTATGATGTAACAAGAGATATTTGTAATATAGAAAACGAAAGTAACGGCCCTGTTATTAAAGCAAAGATTACAATGCCCGAAAAAGTAAAGCAATTGCCCGGATGCCAATTTGCAATGATTTTACTTTCTTTTACCCCTTTTATAAATTTAGAAAATTACTACGATGAAAATTATAATTTAGAATTTTCACTTGATACTTCTCAAAGTATTAAATTAGTACAATTTCAAATAAAGAATGTACAGCAAAGTCAATTTATCGACTTTCCGCTTGAAAACAAGCATCACATTATACCATTAGCAAAAATGTCTTCCCGGGATTCATGGAAAGAAATAAAAGAAATTTGTTTTACCGTATTTGCCGATGACAGATATATAACAGATGAAATTGGATATATTAAAATTTCAGGATTGCGTTTAACAAAATAATTTTATATCACATTTAAGCAGTTAAGTATTAAAACTTGACTGCTTTTTTATTACAATTCTTGTATTTCTTCCAATACACATACTATTACTGCGGATTGTATAAAAACAATTAACAAACAAATTATTGACAAACAAAAATGTGAATTGTAGAATAGAGGTGTAACGATATGAACTATTATTATGTTTCAATAATTATATTCGCTGCTTTTGTAATATTTGCAGCAGGTACGATAGTTTCATTATCAATAGAAGTGTTCAACACTGTAATAACAGTAAAAAGGCAGAAAAATAAAGCTTTTTATCAGATAACACTGTTAGCACATATTATTGAAATACAAATACATCTATCGCTGTTATGTTTTCAAGCAGTATGTATTATACAAATGTATAATAGTATAGCGGGAGGAAATTATGATATGGGGTTAATGACCGAAATATTTATAAATATCGGTTGTAGTATTGCTACATCGGCTATATTGACTGTTATTGTATATTTTAAATTTTTAAAGCATATTCCGGAAGAAACAAAAAAGAGTATTGATGATTTACTAAACTCAAGATTAGGATACGAAACTACAAATCATAATGCAAATCTTGAAAACACTAATATTGCAAAAGAATCATTGTCACGAGAACACAGCGAAATCAAGCAAAATATTTCTACTGTAAATAATAACATATTTACAGTCAGTAAAGATGTTATCCGCATAAAAGATGAAATTAGAACTGACAGGAAATTAAAAGATTTACAGTATAACTATTTAAATGATAATGACAAAACAGTCATTGAAAGCATAAATAAAATCAAAGTTCTCGGAGATAGTTTGCAAAAAGTAAATTATGAAAACCAAATTCTTAAAGCCGAGAACGAAAAACTCAAGTTGGAAAACGAGCAGCTTAATTTGGCACTAAGTATACAACAAACGCAAACAAACAATTTTAAACCACATATGTAACGCAGCCATTCAGCCTTTTGGCTTTATGGAGTAGTTGCAGAGGAGTTAAAGGCGGTTAGCACTCCCGAATAAGGGGGTGATATGTATGACCGAGTTAGTATTACTGATTATTTTGTTAGTAGAACTTCTTGAGATCATTAAATACATAAAAAGATAACCGCCCAACTGCCATTGGACGGTTATTAGAAATATAGCCTGATTACGGTGGCTAACCGCTTTAAACGGTTTCCTCTGTAACTATTATATATTATTAAAAAATAAAAGTCAATATACCAATCGGAGCAGTTAAGTGAAAACTTAGCTGCTTTTTTACACATCTGAAAAGGAGTTATCTCATATGAAGTACGAATACCATAAGACAATTTGTGAAATATTAAATGATTATTTGCAAGAAAATTATCCAAATGGTTGTCGTAAAGGAACAATAGAAAAAGCTACCTATAAAATTTATGATTATACCGAAGGAGCTTATTTCTCGTCTGACTGTTCCAAAGTTCCTATGACTATGATAAATGGTTCGATTGAGTTTTCTCCAAGTTATGATGAGTTACTTAACTTGGATTTTATACTTTTTATTTGTGGTAATGAAATTATGTATATGTATGATGATTACTATTAAATTAATAACTAATATTTTTCATTTTTAAAAGCATTTTAATAACTTTATTTGATAATACCGTTTTTTTGAAACTTAACAAAATATTATTTTCTGATTTTATCATTTTAATAATTTCTTCTAATTTTTGTTTCTCCTTTTTGTTTTCACTTTGGATTGATAATAATTCGTTGTTTTTATTTATCAAATTATTTAATTCTGATTTAAGTGTGTAATTTTCATTTATACACTTGATATAATTAATGTATTCATTCGACGATGGATTTGACAGAATTTTTCCATATATTTTTTCAGACAACATATTTGTTACAAAGTTTTTCCTATCTATTAATTCTTTACTTGATGTAACATTTTCAAATGATAATTTTTTACTTATGGTATGTTCAAAAATTGGGATACCTTCATAATAACAATTTTCTTTCTTTATTGTATCAACAGCGTGTGTGTGGTTAATTTCAAAGCATAGTCAGCCTTTCCATTTATATAAGTATTCAGCAGGTTCTGATTTATTAAACATTATATAAACATCTGCAATGTAAACTTCACCATTAGCTTTAAATCTATATTCTATTTCTGAGAAAGCCGGATATATTTTAACAATTTGTCCATCAATAAACAAGTTTAGCACTTCTAACTCACTTATGATGTCTTTGTATATACTGTGAGATATAGTTTCTTCTCTTGATACATATTGATTAACATTTGTTTTATCATATTTAAAAAAGCAACTTTCCGTAGGAGTTCTTTTATGTACAAATGACATTTTTAATTTGTCATGTTTGTGTGTACTATATAATTTATCTTTATAATTGTTTTTGTAATAATCCTCTATTTCAAGTTTGGTATTAGGATTTCTTTGACAAAATTGTTTATAGTTATCTATAATATCAAATACACTTATTAGCTTATATTTTTTACAATCTTCACTATAATTGGCAAAAAGCTTCATTATTAAACTCCTTTATTATATATATAGTTTATCATAACAAAAACATTTCATTCAGTCAAACAATATTTAATAATAGTTATTCTAAGCGAGGTTTTAAGATGGAAAATAAAATAAAGACAATATCACAAAAAATATTAAAAGAATACTTACTAAAACACTATTCGAAATCATATTGTAACGGCGTAATAAATAATTCATCTTATAGGATCACTGAATGTAGAAAAGGATATTTTGTACCATATGATAATATTAGTATGGGAAATATAATTTCTGCTAATAGTAATATGAATATCCCTGTTAATATGATGAATGGCGTAATAACCTATTCACTTAACAAAAGTGATACAAAACACCTAAAATTCACAGTGTATGAATATAAGGAAAAAATTATGTTCCTTAAAAAGATTTAATAGTTAAATGGAAAGCGGATAAGTATTTTATTGTTAAAAAACTTAGCTGCTTTTTATACTTTAAGGAGATTAGTTTTATATGCAAGAAGAAACGATTTTCAAAGCACTTTTTAATGCAATAGCACCTTATCTTTTGATTATAGCAAATTTCATTGTATTTGCTTGTATCTTAAGAACATTATGGATTATAATTAAAAACAAAAGTAGAACAGTTAGTTCTGAAACCATTGCTTTCTCCTGCTTATGTCAGTTTTTTTATTACATAATGATGGACTTAGACTTACACTTATGGTTATCTATTATATTTTTATCAGCGTATTTAATAGTTTATAATAGTGTTAAAAGATTACAAGATGGAACATACACTTTTCCAACACTGTTATTGATGACATTTGCTATGTATTTATCTATAAGTGAATCAATTCCAATATTTTTTGTTGCAATACTTGTATCTCTCCCCATTCAAATAAGAACGCTATGGATTGAAAACAAAGATAAAAAATGATATAATTTGTCCAAAGGTGATGAATTATATGATGAATTTTATTTTTATGTGTTTTGATATTCCTTTTACATTTATATGGAAATTTCAAATTAAAATAATGCAGTTAAGTTATCACTTAAAACCTAAAATAGAAAAGATTATATCAAATAATAAAGTTAGAGCAGTTAAAAAAATATTGCTTGTCCTTTTAGGTTTAACAGTAGCAATATTGGGCTGTTTCAAAAGCTATAAAGGATTCTTAATAAGTGGTATTATTTTTTTCTGCTATATTTACCTATTAGATATTTTTGAAAATCTATCAAAGTATATTATTACGCCGTTTACATCACTAAGAATGTTCATAATTGCTTCTATACTTATTAATTTTTTTATTTCAATAATAGTTATGAACTACACTAAATCTTTATATGTTTTTCCGATACTCTTCATAATAATTAACCTTATTGCTAATACAAAGGTAGCAAAAACTTGCAATGCTATAATTGAAATTTCATTAGGTGTAATTTCTTTAATAAAAACACCTCTTGCCTATTTTATTTGCAACAAACAGTTTCCTTCTATATTAGATTATCATATAAACAATTATGATCTGTTCTCATATGTTGAAAATGTTATAGTTATAAATATGGATATTATATTATTCCCATTATTGGTTATTAACGGTATTGCTTTATTAATATGCGAAATTCACTCTTATTGGATTGATAAGTACAACGGAGGCAAAGAAATTACACACGATATTAAGAAATTAAAAGAATACATAAAAAAATAAGTATTGCAAAATCTCAGCTTAGAAAATTCTTTGCTGAGATTTTTTGAATTTAATAATTAATATTTGACAAACAAAAATGTGAATTGTAAAATTAAGATATAAAGACATATACGAAAGGGGTCAGAAGTATGACTACACAGGAAATGAACACAAACATTACAAATACGAATGAATCAGCAGAGAAAAAAACGAATAAGAAAAAGGCTATTGGTATTGTTGCGGTTGCGGCAGTAACGGTGGCGGCGGTCATTATTGCTATGCTGACCGCTTGCGGAAATAAACAGCCTACGGCAACGGCAGACGAAGTTATCGGTACATCTGTTCAGACTGTTACACAGGTTGTGACGGACAGTCAGGGCAATACACATATTGAAGAAGAAACTAAGGTTGTTGAGGTTAAGCAGACACAGCCTGCGGAGAAGTCGGAAAAAGCTACGGAAGTTAATGCACAGAATGCAGCAAAGACCGACAACAAGCAGAACAACGGCGGTCAGAGCAACAATAACAGCAACGGCAACAGCAATCAGAATAACAACAATAATAACAATGCCGGCAACGGTCAGACAAGCAAGAGCAACGGCTCATCAGGCAGCACAAATAAGCCTGCAAGCAATTCAGGCTCAAGCGGTTCATCAAGTCAGAGTAAACCGTCAGGCGGTTCATCAAGCAGCTCAAGTCAGAGCAAGCCGTCAAGCGGCTCCGGCTCATCATCTTCAAGTAAGCCTGCACCGGCACCGGCTACACAGCCTGCAACAAAAGACCCACACGAGGGCAAAACTTGGTACGATGCAGAGTATAAGACCGAAAAAGTGTGGGTAGTTGATGAGGAAGGCTACACTTGGCAGAAACCGATTTACGAAACACACGATAGAACAATCTGTAATACCTGCGGTGCAGATATTACAGATAATTGTAGTGAACATATAGAAGCTCATATGGATAAAGGAGAAAATGGTAGTTATCGTAATGAAATGGTTGATACTTTAGTTGGTTATGAAACAATAACCGTTCCCGAAAAAGGTCATTATGAAACAAAAACAACTCTCGTAAGAGCAGCAGGTTGGTATTGATATATATATGAAAATTAAACACATCAATTAAAGCAGTTAAGCAAGAGCTTGACTGCTTTTTTATATTCAAAATGTATGATTTTTTACATCTATTAGAAACGGTGATAAAATGAAAAGCAAAAGTATTAAAAAATTAAAATCCGTCATTGAGCCTTTAGAGGCTTATCATAATTATTTTATAGATTATGATGAGGTTAAAGCGAAAAGAGTATTGACAAAATTTTATTTTGAACTTAAAGGTTTTACACCCGAAAAACAAATAATAATAAAACGACATAGTTACTATTCTTTTTATATAAATCTTTTGCTTGTTATGCAAGCACTTGAAAAGAAAAAGTATTCAGAAGCTTGCCACGAAATCTGTACCCTTAATTATTATGAATCAATACTTCAAAAACGTGTTTATAATTCATTGATGCGTTTATTACATAATTATTTAGAATGATATAAATGCGAACTTTATAAATGGTTAAAAGTTTATATAACATATAAAGCAGTTAAGTATAAAAACTTGACTGCTTTTTTTATACCAAAAAATCTGAAAGGAGCACCAATATGAGCAGAAGTCCACCGCCCCTCACAATACATACTATCTCATTGAAAGGAGAGTAAATCTTAATAATGAAAATTTTTAAAAAGCTTACAGCCGTAATCATTTCGCTTGTTACTGTCTTTGCAATGTTCCCTGCCGTAAATATTACTGCAAGTGCGTATTCATATACAGGACTTGACGAAATTGGCGGCAAGGTGCTTATTGAATCATCAAAAAAGCCTATCGTTCTTGTCAACAATGGCAGTGGCGGTCGTTTGGACGCATACAAGTTTAAATTCAACGGTGAAATAGGCTATTGCATAGACCCACAGTCGTATGCTCAGACGACCGGCGGTCAAACTGTTGAATTTACAGACTTCTATGGAGATACAGGTAAGGAAGTTATCAAGCTTGATCCAAATTCGAGCAATGCTTCCGAAAAAGCACTCATTGTTGGTGAAGAGTTGCTGTATGCAAAACATTTCTTTGACAGTAAAGAAATTGTAGTTGAAAACAAGACTATGAAGCAGTATATGTATGACAAATTCATAGGTCCGAAAGCCGATTACAAATACAGCTCATTCTTCTCTGCTGCTAAAATAAGTAATGATGACGCATACTATATCCTAAGTCATTTCGCACTATCTCAGCTTTATCACACAATGCTTAATGATAAAAGCACAGCTTGGAAAACTTGGAGCGGATATAGTGACATCTCTGAAATGGTAAATATGATTGTTGATGTGTGTCAGCGTATTTCGAAGCATAGCGGTAATTACAGCAAGATTGCAAGTTACGCAAGTACAACCAACATTTATATTGCACACCCAAAGCCCAAAAATCCAAAAGACGGAACATATCAGCACCTCATAGTTGAAATTCCGAAAAAAGCTAAATTGTATCTTGAAAAGTCAGGTACAAGCGAAGAAATCAAAAACCTGACAGAACAGACAACTGATAAAGATTACTTGAATTTCGCAGGTGCACAGTACACCTTGTATAGTGATGATAACAAAGTAGTTGCAGTTGCAGAGCTTGATAAAAACGGTAATATTGCAAAAATTAAGTATTCGTACTCCAATCAGGACTGGATTACAAAGAATTACTTTGAGCTTGTTTCAGGTCAGTATTACCTCAAGGAAACAAAAGCACCAGCAAACGGTTACTTCGCTCTTAGCGACAAGAAATACAATGTTACAGTCACAACAGACGATTGCAATAACGAAAGAATACTTGATATTCTTCAACTATCTGATACTGAAATCGTTAAGCTGAAATTCAAAAAAGAAAGCAGTAATCCTGATTTGACAACAGACAATGACTGCTATTCATTAGACGGCGGTATATTTGCTGTCTTTTCTAACGAAAAGAGTGCATACGATTATATATCCGATAACAGCGTAAAGAATAACATCGTCAGGTACTTCATTACCGACAGCAACGGTAATTGCAAAGCTATATCTAAAGACGGCAACTCTTGGGACTATAACGCAAATTCAGACCTGTATAAAATTGCATACAGTGACAGCTACTATGCTGTTGAAATGGTAGCACCAAAAGGTTTTAAAAGCTACAACCGTCCGGTGCAAATGACCATAAATGGCACAAACGGTGGTTTTGTTGTATTATCTGCAACTATTTCTGACACACCTCTTAATGACCCTATAGGTATTAAAATTCAAAAAAAGGACGCCGTTACCGGTCAGACAACCAATATGTCAGGTGCTGAATTTACTGTTAAATATTATAGCGGTTATTACTATTCTGAAAGTGAACTTGCAGGAAAATCACCCGAACGCAAATGGATACTTAAAACTAATCAAAACGGTTATACTGATTTAAGTGAAAAATATCGTGCGGATAGCGACTATGGAGAGCCATTTTATGTAACAAGTGCAGAAAATCCAAACCCGGCTATGCCACTTGGCACGGTGACAATACAGGAAACCAAAGCCCCGACAGGCTACAAAATCAATCCTGAATTGTTTATCCGACAAATTAAGGTTGATGAAGCCACAGGCTCAATCACAACCTTTAATGAGATTGAAGTGCCTGAACCACGAGATACCGTTTACGGCAATCTTACAATCTACAAAACCGCTGATGACAGTAAGCGAGGAGCTAATACTGCTAAGGATGTATGGTTTAATGTCAAGTCTGATGACGGAGTGACAGACGAAAACATAGTAACAAAAAGCAAGGGCATAGACGGTGCAGCAACGCTCAGCGACTTGCCTGTTTACAAAGCAAGCGGAGAATATGTAAAATACATAATCACAGAGCTTGGCTACAAAAATGCAGACGGTACATACTCGATACCTGACAGATATATTCCTCCTGCTAAAAAAACCGTTACGCTAAAGGAAAATGTTACTCTTTCATTTTATTTTGCAAACAGACTGCAAAAGACAGGCTTAATCGTTCAAAAAGAGTCTGAGGACGGCATTGTAAGCGGCTTTTACTTCTCGGTAAAGTCTGATGACGGCAAAACAAATAAGGTGCTTGTAACAGGCGAGGACGGCACTGCTCAGCTTACCAATCTTGCGGTGTATAACACAAGCAATGAAAAGGTTAAATACACAATTGATGAATTAGGCTTTAAAAATGCAGACGGTACATATTACTTCCCTGCTAAGTATGTAAAGCCTGCGGCTCAGACAGTTACACTTGAGGACGGCAAAAGCTTTGTAGTTACGATGAAAAACCTGCTCAAGCGTGGCAGTGTAGAGCTTTTAAAAACAGACGGCAACGGCAATCCGCTTGAGGGTATTGAGTTTGAACTCTACAACACAAAAACAGGCATTGTTAATGTTATAAATAAAAACAGCAGTATTATGTACGAAGCTGCCGACAGCAAGACGGCTGATACGGTAACAAAGCTCGTTACCGGCAGCGACGGCAGAATTATTGTAAATAACCTCTTGCCCGGTGATTATTACTTCATTGAAACAGACAGCAAAGGTAATATGCCGTATGCAGGCAAGATTAACTTTACGATTTTGCCCGACAGCTTAGATACACTTGACATACAGCTTACAGTTAAGAATAACAGTGTATTCATTCCTGAAGCAGGCGGAACAGGCAACAACAGACCGATGTACATTGAAATCGGCGCCGCTGTATTAGCATTTACAATATTGGTAGGTGCTATTGGTTTAGGTATAAGAAAAAAGAAAAAAAGCATCGGCAAAAAGGCTCAACAGTAAATCTGTTGGGCTTTTTCCATACAACGGACAAATTGTCCGCAAAAATTTTTTAAGGAGGGGTTTTCTTATGAGAAAATCAATTAGAAAATCATTCACAGGCAAACTGCTCGCAGTAGTAATGATGTTGACATTACTCTTTGCGGCGATCCCAACAGCAAGTGCGGCTACTGCACTTAAGACAGACCAAAAGGTAAATATCAGTGTAAAATGCACTAAACCGGGCTATACTTTTGAACTTTTCAGAGTTGCGGACCTCAAGAGCACAACAGCTACTCCGTTCAAAACAGAGTACACATCTCTTGTAAATTCAATCAGCGCAGAAATTCTTGCAGGCGATTCAAAGGCTGCTCTTGACGCACTCGATAACGCTGATTTAAGTACGGCAGTATCACAGGGTACATTTACTTCATCAGCAACAAATACAACACAGAGCTTTTCAAACCTTAAACAGGGTATTTATTACATCAAGTGTGTTAAGTACCCTGCCGGTGTTACAAGTATCACAAACTCTGTTCTTGCTCTCCCGTATTACAATAACGGTGAGTGGGTATATAGCTACGCTGAAATCAATCTTGCAAGCAAGGTAGCTGACAGCACACCGTCAACAGAAAAGTCAATTACCAACAGCACAAAGAACAATACTAACTATACAGATGTAAGCCTTGGCGACACTGTAAACTTTAAACTTAAGAATACAGTAGCAGGCTCAAATGATATTAAGCTCACAACATATGCTGTATATGATGATATGAGTGCAGGTCTTACACTTAACAAAGGCTCATTCAATGTATATCTTGCTGACAGCAAGGTTGCAAAGATTGGCAAAAACCTTGTAAACGGCACAGATTACAAGGTGAATGTAACAAGCGAGGGTGCAGGCAAAAACACAAAGTTCAATGTTGCTCTTACTCCTGAATACCTTGCAAAGTCAGATTTTTACACAAGCGGTGCTAAGTATGTAGTTGTTACATACACAGCAAACCTCAACAAATATGCCGTTAAAGGCACTGCAGGCAACCCAAATGAAGATGTAAAGCTTGAGTATGGTAATGCATCAGGTGTTGACAGCGTTCCGGGCAACAAGGTTTATGTTTACACATACGGCATTGGTGTAAACAAGCTTAACGAAGCAGGCAATCCGCTTGCAGGTGCAACCTTTGACCTGTATAACGATAAAGCTCATACAAATGTTATTGGAACGGGTACATCAGACAGCAACGGTAATGTAATTTTTAAAAATTCAGCAAATGAGGAAATCTCATTACAGAGCGGAACATATTACATTGTAGAAACTGTTGCTCCTGCAGGCTACAATGTTTACGGCAAGGTAATTGAAGTTGAAATCCCTGTACAGTATAATTCAGTATTCACTAAAAACACTTGGGTACAGAACGCACCTGATAACGGCACAGTAGAAATTACTGTAACAGATACAATCGTATTCTTCCCTAAGACAGGCGGATATGTAGGCTTCATTAGAGTGGCTGGTATGGCTTGTGTAGGCATTTCTCTTGCATTGGTACTTGCATATCTCATCAAGAAGAAATCAGCTAAGACAGCTAAATAATTAAACTATAGCAAAAGGGCTGCCGATTTATCGGTGGCCCTTGCTCACAAAAAGTTATGAAAACTAAAATATTTTTTATATCCCTCTGCGTTCTTGCTGCGGTCGGAATAGGCTTTATAGTATATCCCAACATTGCCGATTACATCAACAGTAAAAGCAATGAAACAGTTATAAAAAACTACAGTGAAAGCACTCAAACAATGTCTGATTATGAAATCGACAACGAGCTTGCTAAGGCTCAAAATTTTAACGAATTGCTCGCAAAGAGTGCGTTAAACGATGAAGAAAAAAACGAATACAATGCAGCAATGTCAGAGTATGAGAACATTCTCAACTATGACGATATAATGTGTACTATCGAAATTCCGAAGATAAATGTTGACTTACCGGTGTATCACGACAGCACCAACAGAGAAGAAAAACTCAAAAACGGCTGTGTACATTTGGCAAACACTTCCTTGCCCATTGGCGGTGCAAGCACACACGCTGTTATATCCGCTCACTCCGGTTATCCTGAACAGGTGTTCTTTGATGAGTTGGACAAACTGCAAATCGGAGATACTTTTAAAATAAATGTACTGAATAAAGCACTCACATACAAGGTGTGTGAGATTAATATAGTTGACCCTGATGATTCAAGTAAACTTGAAATTGAGAACGGCAAAGACTATGTGACATTGGTCACTTGCTATCCGTACTCAATTAATACGCACAGATTGTGTGTGCGTGGCGAAAGGGTTGAAGATACGATTACTGATACTGCAACAGCTGATGAGGTGATTAGCAATGATAATCATAATGATTTAACGCTTGTGTTTATCATTTTAGGTATTAGCTTGTTAGTTGTTTTAATTATTTGTATTAAGAGAACAGTTTGTAAAAGGAGGTAAGAATGTGATTGAAAATATGATAGGTAAAAAAGTTTTCTTGACTGATGATTGTGGTGACGGAGAAATGCTAATGTGCAGTGATACCGTTACCGCAATTCTTATAGAAGAAAACAGTATGAGCGTAAGGTGCAAAACATCAGGCGATGAATTTTGGACTGTTGGTAAAAATGCTTTTTTCAGCGAAAGTGAAGCTAAACAAGCATTTAAAGTGAGGTGTGCATAATGGCTTTATTTTTCGATGTAATGAGTTTTTTAGCAATAGCAGATACATTTATAGTGTACACACTGTTTATTGCTTCAAATAAATGTGATGATTTATTAAATAAAGGATTAATGGATAAATGAAAATAAAAAATATAATAATTGGTGTAATTACGAGTATTGTACTTATCAATTGTGGAATGTCTGTACTTGCAACAGGTTTTGATATTAATGCGGATAATAAAATTGATGTGAATGATGTTACATATTTGCAAAATGCTTTGTCTGATTTTGCAGAAGATACAAAACTTGATTTGAACAGCGACGGCAGAATTGATGTAAACGATGTATCGTTTTTACAAATTGAAATCAGCAATCAGAGCGTAGAAAATAATACGCAGATAAGTATATCAACAAAAGAATATTGCAAAAATGTCGGTGATACTTTTACGATTTCTGTTGATACAAATAATGATGTAAATGAGATCACCTTTACATCATCTGACAGTTCTGTTGCTAAAATTATTTCAACGGAAAAAAGTTTGGCAAAAGTAAAAGTGAATAAAGTCGGCAATGCAACTGTTACTATAAAACAATGTAATAAAATAATTACAACAAAAGTAAAAGTTGAAAAAGCGAAGTGTATTGATATTTCCGAATGGAACGGTGATATTAATTTCAACAAAGTAAGAAATACAGGTGTCACTTGCGTTATTATTCGTGCAGGCTACGGCAAAGACCCGAACCAAGAAGATAATAAATTTCAAGAATATTATCGTCAAGCAAAGTCAGCAGGCTTGAATGTTGGAGCATACTGGTATAGTTACGCAACATCGGTTGACGCAGCTAAAGCAGAGGTTAAAAACTGTATGAAAACCATTGGCGGTAAGGAATTTGACCTTCCTGTTTTTCTTGATGTAGAAGAATATAGGCAAGCTGTTTTGCCACGCAGAACACTGACGAACATTATCTCTACTTTTTGTGACGGTATGAACGCAAATGCTTTTGACAGTGGTTTGTATAGTGCTAAATCAATGCTAATGGATAGTGCTTATCCTGATGAGTTGTCAAATAAATATCTAATATGGCTTGCAATACCGAATACATCTTACTCTGATTTGCCGTCATATGTTGACATTCATCAGTATTCGTGGAATGGCAAGGTTGACGGTATAAGAGGTGATGTTGATTTAAACTACATATATAACTTAAATTAATTTCGATATTTAGGAGCAGTGTATTAAAATATGCACTGCTTTTAATATATAACAAATAAAAAAGGAGGTATAGATCATCAAGCGAAAAATCAACCCTGTATTCGTTATTGTATGTGCAGGAATTATTGTAGTAATGATTGCAGTTGTTATAATCGTAAGTCTTGCGGTTAATGGCAAAACAGAGAAAGAAGAAGTAAATACTACAGCTTCTTATTCAAGTTCAGTTATAAAATTCACTAATGCCGCAGAAACAACACAAAGTATTTCTAAGTGGCAAAACAGCAGTGAATTAGCAACACAACAATCTTCTCAAAGCGTTAATAGTGAACGCTCCGAAAGTTCAGAATCGCAATCAAAAAGTGAAAGTAAATCTGAAGATTCAGAGCACGAGCAATCACAAGAACCTAACGAAAACAGCATAAACAACAGTTCTCATAATTCATCACAAAGCAATAACAACTATTACCGACCACAGCAATCTGAAACACCAAAACCTGAACCGACAAAGGTTCAAGAGCCTCAAACGACTAAAAAAGTTGAGAAGTCAACTTCAAAACCTACTGTAAAACCGCAAGAAACAACTAAAGATAATATATATTTGTCTTATTCGTCAGTTTCTATACATACAGATGATGTTTTGTTTCTTAACTTAATCGGAGCAGATAACGGAGTTTCATGGTCAGTCGGTAACTCGTATATTCTTCAAAATTATGGAGGAGGTGGAAATCAATGCAGCTTTAAAGCATTGAAAAAAGGGTCAACAACAGTAACAGCAACATATAACGGTAGGTCATATACCTGCTATGTAACAGTTAATTAACGGAGGTAATTTTTATGAATCTTAAAAAAATCAAAAACAAAGTGTTATCATTTTCAATCACATCAGCACTGATTTCATCTATAACAGCAATTAATGCTTATGCTGCCGATAACAACGCCGGTGTTGATATTTCGGGCGGCATTAATAAAGCAATTAATGAAGTAAAAGTACAATTTAAAGATGTAGTCGCAGTCATTTTTGGATTTTTGACACTTGTAGCATTAACAGTCGCAGTTGCAAAGCTTGTTAAAGGATTGCTCAGCCATCGTAATCAGGGAACTGAAATTCCATGGGCAGGAATCGGAATGGCATTTGGTGCTACTATTGTTTGTGGCGTGGTTGCCGGAGCAGGCTTCTTTGGTTGGTTTGGTTTAAGCTAAAAGGAGCAGCATATGATAGATTCTTTACTTTTAATCCTTGCTGATATATTTTGTATGGATTTAACAAAAGACTTACACTATACAATTGCTCAGTTTATGTCTATTGGTCTTGCAAGTTGGTCAACCGACATAATCAATCAAAATAATAATTATACAACAAGCCTTTTTGATAATAGTATGGTTACAAATTTTTTGTTTTTTATAGAAAGCTTTGCCGGATTGCTTTTAGTGTCCGGTATAGCTTTTGCAGTATTTGACTTTGCTGTTTCAGTCGGTGAGGGAGAACGAGTTTCTCCTATTAATCTCCTGCTTAATATTTTCAAAGGTCTGTTAGCTTCATTACTAATAACTACCCTGCCTGTATCCTTGCTGATTTTTACAAATCATATTTGTAACATTATTTGTCAGGCATTTACAGATGATATTACTATAAATTTTATCGTCCAAATAAATTCAGATAACAGTACAAGTTCAGCAAATTTCTTTTCCGGGTGGGGATTCGCTATATTTATGCTGATTACATTTGTTTGTGTAATTAAAGTATTCCTTGCAAATATAAAACGAGGCGGAATTTTAATAATTCAAATGTTTGTCGGTTCTTTGCACTTATTCAATGTACCACGAGGATATTTAGATTCGTTTTCAGGGTGGTGCAAACAAGTAATCGGCATTTGTGCAACATCTTTTATATCAAATATACTAATCGTTTTAGGTGCGGTTGTATATTGTACTCAAGACGGCGCAGATGTATGGGATTTGATTTTAGCCACAGGTGTTATGCTTGCTGCGGCAGAAGCTCCGAGAATTTTACAGCAATTCGGACTTGATACAAGCGTAAAAGCTAATGTATCTCAAGCTATTTTTGCTACAAGCGGTATTACATCAATAATCCGCTCTTTTGCTCACTAAAAGGAGGCTAAAAATGAGAAAATTTTACTATCCCGATAATCTTACGGCAGTAAAGCTATATAAATACTGGACTATAACAGATTTATTTGTAATGGTAAGTATATTTGCTTTTTCAATAATAATGTTTTTGTCATTGCATATTTGGTTTTTTATAGCTTTTCTGCCTGCATACGCATTTTTGTCTGCCCGCTTTGTGGATTATTCAGTAATCAGATTATTTGTGCTGTTCATAAGGTTCTTGTTTACTGATGTACTTATTTTGAAATGGAGGCGATAAACTTGTCAAAAAAAGATCGCAAACTTAACAAAGCAATTAAGAACAATAATACAAGAGTGCAGAATTTCTTTGAAATAGCTGAGATTAAAGAAGATCATATTCTTACTACACGCAATGAGGAAAAATATTTTCTTGAAGTTAAGCCCAAAAATATTACTGTTCTCTCAAAGCCCATAAGACTTGGTATTATTGACTCACTTACAAATATCATTTCTGAACTGCCTAAATCTGAAATTTTGTGTCTTAATAATTCACAAAACTATGAAAATAACATAAGACATCTCGAAAATCTGAAAAGCAAAGAAAATAACGCAGCTATTGCAGCTCTTGACATCAAAGACATTGAATATATGAATAATATAAAATCTGCTATGTCAACAAGCAGATCATTTTTTATTATTTTAAGAACTTCTCAGCAGGACAGCAGACAGCTTGTAAATCACGCATTGCAGCTATGTGCCGAGCAAAATTTCAATGTACAGCTTGCAGAGAAAAAAGATATTAAAAAGATGTTGTCGATTTATCTTGAGCATACATCATACGATGAAGAGTTGCCTGATTATGACGGCGAACAATACGGATTATCTAAAAATGAAAGCCTTAAAAATTTTGTGGATATAATTGCACCGTCAATTATGGACTTTAAGCACAGGCGATATTACATAGTAGGTAATACATACAGAAAAGTTTTTGCTATCAGAAGATATAAAACCGAAACAGAACAAACTGCAATACTGTCTGAAATCGGTGAAATGGGCGGTGTAACATTACATATATATAATGAAAGAGTTACACCGTCAGAGCAAGAAAAAATCTTTGAAAAAGCAGAACGAAAAAATATGGGCGATATCGCAGAGGCAAAAACTATGTCTAAGTCAATAGACAGCAAGGAAAATATTTTAGACATAGAAAAAATACTCAAAGAATCGCACCGAACAAAAGAAGAGTTTATACATTGCTCTGTTTATGTAGAAGTAATAGCTAATTCTCTTAATGAACTAAGAGATATGCAAATAAAAGTATGTTCAACGCTCAATAAAAATCATGTAAAATACGATGAATTGTATATGCAGCAGCGTGACGGTTTTGCTTCGGTAGCTCCTTTTGGACTTGATATGTTTGATAAAGAATTTGCAAGAGTATTACCTGCAAGTTCAGTGGCTAACCTCTTCCCCTTCAGCTACTCCGGCAAAACAGACCCTAAAGGATTGTTCTTTGGTCGAGCCGTATACGGTGGAAATATTCTTGCCGATATTGACCATAGAGATACCGATAAAACCAACGGTCATATAGCAATTTTCGGTAACTCCGGTGAAGGTAAGTCATTCCTTATAAAATTGCTTATATGTCTTTTCCGACAACAGCAGAAAAAAGTTTACAGTATGGATTCTGACAAAGAATGTATAGATGTAACTAACGGACTCGGCGGCACAAACATTGATATGCTGTCAGGCAAGTATTTTATAAATGTAATGCAGCCTCGCCTTTTGAATGATCCTCTTGATGACAGCTATACTGATGATGAACCTGTTGCGTTTAAACATAAAACAATTATTTCTCAACATATAGCATTTCTCAAAGATTTCTTTAAAACATATAATCCTGCTATTACAACAGCTGAACTTGATACTCTTGAAATAATGCTTGAAGAACTGTACAAAAAATTTCATATTACAGACCGTACCGATTTGAACAAGCTTACAAATGTTGATTATCCTATACTTTCAGATTTGTTCAAGGAAGTTGAAAGGCAGCTTAATATTTATGATGAAGTTTCAAAAATCAACGGAAAAGAAATGCTTTTTACAAAAGATACTCTCCGTAATCTTGCACTTTGTATTCGTTCAATATGTATCGGTACGGACTCTACATTCTTTAACGGTTATACAAACATTCCGAATGCAGACCACATAAATTTTGATGTAAAGAATTTATTAAACACAAACGAAAACTTAAAAAATGCAATGTATTTCAATATTCTTTCGTTTATGAATAATAAATTTTTGACGGAAGGCAATACGGTTGTAATTGTTGATGAGCTGCACGAGGTAATTAAAAGTTTAATTGTAATTATGTATCTGCGATCATTTGTTAAGCGTGGCAGAAAGAAAAACAGTAACCTTGTTATCGCTTCACAAAATATTGAGGATTTAATGATTCCGGGGGTTGTTGAATATACAAAGCCGTTCTTCTCAATACCTACTCACCGTTTTCTCTTCTACCCCGGCACTGTCAATATTAAGGAGTACAAAGCTATAACTAATATGCTTGATGAAGAATGGGAGCTTATACAAATAAGTAAAAGAGGTCATTGCTTGTACTGCTGCGGTAATGAACGCTACTACTTACAAATTATTGCACCGGAATACAAAAAAGAGTTATTCGGCACAGCAGGTGGTAAATAAATGACTACAGCAGTTAAGTATTTTTTACTTATCATTAATAACAAGAAAGCAAGAAATACAATTATAGGAATAGTCATAGGTGTTATAGCCGCCGTTTTATTTCTGTTGATGTTTACATATGAATCTACACAACAAAATGCAGCACCAATTGCAGAAAAAGCAAAAGAAGAGTACAGCTTTTGGCAAACTCACACTCCAGGCAGTCAAAATTTATCCTGTCAAGGTGAACGCTATTGCTCATATTTTAAATCTTCTGTGACAGATTGGTGCTGTTATTTTGTCGGTTACTGTATTCAGGAATCAGGCTATGAAACCAAAGATTTTGGCTTTGCACCGGGAACTATTATGTGGACAAACAACCTAAAAGAGCTTGGAAAATTAAAAAGTGCCGATAACTATACACCGCAAGTCGGCAACTTAATTTTCTTCGATTACGGCGGCAGAAGCCATTATAAAGCAACCGGTAATGTAGACCATATAGGCATAGTTGTTGAAGTAAAAGATAATTCAGTTACAGTAATTGCCGGCAATGAGTACAATGGCCAAACCTCCAACTGGGCAACTGTAAGTTATGTAAATAAATACACATTACAATTAAACGATGACAGCATAGCTTGCTATGGAGCGGTTGGTTCAGCAATTGAAAAAGGTCTTGCAAATGTAACAAGAAATGTTATTACTCACAATGAAGTAGGTGTATTTTACAGCGAACTTGATAACAGTGATTTCGGTTCAGTTATAGCTAATGATAACGGTGCTCTGTCAGTAGGTGCATACGGTTGGCACGGTAATAACGCATTATCACTCTTGCAAAAAGCATACAGTATAAGCAATGCAGAAATTAGCCGAGTAGCTTTATCTTACTCAAATACCGGTAGGAAAGTTATTGCCGCTATAACAAACGGAAGCGATTGGTCAAGTTATGTCCCTGACAGCTATACTTACTCATGTATTAAAGCAATGCTGCTTACGAATGCAGGCATAGACGCACAAAATCAAACATCAACAGAAAATGCGGAAGAATATATCGCAATTTGTCAGGAAAATAATATCAATGATAAGCGAGCTATCGTTTACTGTGCAGATATATTAAATCAATTTGGCACAGGTTCATTTGATAAAAATGTTTACGGCAACGGTCATAATGGTGTTTTATACGGTGTATCTAACGCAACTCTTGATTCTGTTTATTCTTCTAAAAGGGCTTGGAGTGACAGCAACTACAGCTATGAAACAAGACGAAAATGGACATATGACTACCTAAATGGCTTATCTGACACGGATTTCAGCTAACAAGTGTCCCACGGTGGGACACTTGTTGCTGCTTTGGTATATGAAAGGAAGAAAAATGAAAAAGAAATTTATTATAGCAACGGTCGTTATTTCTGCAATAACAGTTATTGTAACAGGGTGTGGTTTGAAAGATGATACTAATAAAACAGAATCGGCTACTGCTCCTGTTACAGTTGAAACCACAACTATGAACACAGAAAATTTGCAGCAAAGGATTGAAGAATTGGAAAGTGAAAAGCTCAAATATGACAGACTGTTTAATATTGAAGTCAAAGATGTCATTGATAAATATTGTCAGCTTTACCTCTCCTATTCCGGGTCACAAAGTAATAATATTTCTCAGCTCAAGGATTACTTATCGGATGATTATTATAATCAATTACAAACAACAATAGGTCACAGCACATACGATGATAATTATGAGCAAGCTACAGGCTTGGTACAATTGTATGTTTCTGACTATGAGGATAACGGTTCATTTAATGTTATGGCTATTTGCAGTCAGACAATCATATACAACGATGAAGTGTCAAACTCAAATGTAACATACAATTTCAATATGGGATATTACGATAATATATGTAAAATTCGTTCAGTCGAGAAAATCTTTTAAGAGGTGATTTTATGATACAGTCAGATAGATTTTTTAACAAATTAACTTTAACCAATGATAATATACCTGATGATAAATTATTAGGTTCTTGCTTTTATCTTACATCAAAAGTAATAGACGAAACTGCTGTTAAAGCCAAAAATATTCTTAATTCAAACACTCTTTCTTTCGTTTATAACGCTTCTGTCGAATATTTATACCAAAAATATCTTGAAGATCCCGAAAAAATAAAAAGTATTTTTCGAGAAGAAAGAGAAAAATTTGATATAATTACTAAAAAACAAAAAAGTCTTTATATTACCAAAAAGAGTTATAGAATGCTGATGTTTCTTAAAAGAGAGCTTTATATTTCAAGAGGATTTGTAATGCAAATAGCAATTGAGCAGTATTATAACTATCTTTGTTCAGATGAATACCTTACACTTTTAATTAATAAGCGTAATGAAGTTTTAAAGGAGAATAGCGTATGCAATCAGTAAACAAACAGCAGATAAGCGTTCAATTGCCTTTATCAACGATAAATAAAATTGAGAGCTTAAAGAAACTTGATGACGGCAAAACAAGCAGAAATAAGATAATTGAATCAGCTGTTGATTTTTACTTTGGCTATAAAACATCTGAAATTACGCAAGATTATCTATGCTCTATCGTAGGACAAAAAATTGAAGGTATGATAAACAATGCTTCAAACAGAACCTCAAAGCTGCAATTCAAAGAAGCTGTTGAAATTAATGTGCTTACTCGTATCGTTGCAAGTATGATGGAACTTGACAAAGACTCATATGATAAAATGCGTAGAAAAGCTGTAGAAGATGTTAAGGCAAGCAAAGGTATTATATCAGCATATGAAGCTCAAACATAACGGAGGCTGCTATGGTTGGCACAAGGTTTATTTTAAACTCCGGTTACTTTCATATAGCCAAACCCGGAGAAAAGCTAAGCGATCACGCCTTAAGCGGTGAGCATGCAGCAAATCTTGTACGGTATTGCGGTACAAGGGAAACTGTTGACAAAAACATTGATATGGCAGATGATTTACCGATTACTTTTAAGCAAAAAGTATCTGTTAAAGATTTACTTAATCTCTATACAGAAAAAGGTCTTAGTGCAGAGTGTGAAGAATACAAAGTTTATGAAGCTAATGCTACAAGAGCGAATGCTTCAAGTTTAATGCTGCATTTGGCAAATAAGCTTTCTGAAAATACTTCATTAAATCTATCGGAACAAAACATAGTAAATGAAGCTATCAGATTGGCACAGTTTTATGATGTTAAAAATCGACCTGCAACAAAGAAACAAAAAGAAACTATTAAAGAATTTCTTGAACAATTAAATTATAAAGATGATGAGGATAAACCGTTGGAATACACCGATTATATTAATAATCCGACTATGTCAAATGCTTCTGACCTTATATCAAGACTTGCGGAAGAATTACTGTTCAACGAAGCAGGAAATTTGATAGAATATGCAGCTAAAAGACCGGGTGCTTATAAAGTCGGTGAGCACGGTTTATTTTCATCATACCCTGATGTAGATCTTGACAGAGTTGCAGAAGAAATATCAACTCATGACGGAAACATATGGACTGACATTCTCTCGCTCAGACGAGAGGACGCTGACAGGCTCGGTTATGACTGTCAAAAGCTATGGAAAGATTTAATAATGTCTAAAGTTGATCTTATCGCAGAAGCTCACGGTATAAACATTAATAATCTGCAATGGTATGCTGCTATGCACAATACAGGTCATCACCCGCATGTACATTTATTCGTTTACTCAACAGACCCAAAAGAAGGCTTTTTGTCTAAGAAAAATATTAAGAATTTAAAATCAGAGTTTGTTAATGAAATTTTCAAAGATGAACGACAGGAAATATATATTAATAAAGACAAATACCTCAATGAGTTAATCAGTCAGAGTAAAGTTTTGCTTGAAAATTTGTTATCAAATCCCAATCAATATATTTCTAATGATACTTTAAAATACTTAGTTAATCAAATGTTGACCCTTTCATGCAAAGATTTCAGCAAAGGAAGAAATACTTACGGCTTTTCTTCACCTGACAAGAAAAAACTTGTAGATGATATTCTAACCACACTTGTAAACAATAACAACCAACTGTCAAATCTTTATGATAAGTGGTGTGATGAAAGCTACAGTTTGAGTAAATACTATTCAAAAAAAGAATTTGTAAAGCCTGACATTTCCAAAATTGATAAATTTACACCTATCAAGAATTATATCTTAGAATGTGCAAAATCTATGAATCAAAGCGGAACATTTATAACTGCAACTGATGATATTACGATTTCTCACCCACCGAATATTACAGCTCCTGCAGAAACAGAACCGCAATCAGCAGATGATGATAACGGTTTTATTGATGATACAAAGCCGGAAGAATACGAATATACAGAGTTACAAAAAATTCCCTCATTTATACTTGGAAATGAAGGAAAGGAAGTTATAGATTTTAAAAAAGCGTATCAAATTTCAAGTGATTTGCAAACCAGAACTGCGCAATCTTGCAGAAAACTTGCGGATTGTTATTACTACGGAAAAGGTACGGAAAAAGATTATAATGCAGCTCAAATGTGGTACGGCATTGCTGCGGACAGTTACGGTGACAGTATGTCTGCATATAAACTCGGACAAATGTATTTATACGGTACTAAAGATACAGAAATCAATAAAGAACTTGGCAACTACTATTGCAAAACAGCTTTTATTCAATTCAGAGATGGGTTAAAAAACAGAAATTACTTTTATGAACTCGATAACGATTCTGACAATTTGCATTATTACAGTGAAGTTGATTCTTATGAAGCATATATTGAATATCTGTTAGGCCGAATGTACCTTAAAGGTGAAGGTGTTGAACAAGATTATCGCTGCTCAAGTAATGTTTTTAGTCTTGCTGCAAAAAACGGTTATTCGCATGCTTACTACTACCTTGGCAATCAATTTTATTATGGCCTTGGTTTTACTCAAGATTATGAAAAAGCATTTGACTATTACTCAAAAGCAGATAGAAAAGGTGATAAATATGCGGCATACAGACTTGGTAAAATGTGTTTGTCCGGTGAGGGTGTAAATATTGATATACAGCAGGCAGAGCATTATTTTTCAAAAGCAACTAAAACAGTTGTGCTTGCAAATTATGACCTTGCAAAGCTGTATGAGGATTATGCCGATGATTTTAATAATGTTTCAAAAGACTATATTAACGGCTTATATAAAAAAGCATTGGAAGGTATGATAGAACAAGAAGAAAACGATATACAAAATGCTTTTACAGAAATGCGTATAGCAAATATGTATCTTGCAGGAAAAGGCACAGATATTAATATTAATTCTGCAATTGAGTGGCTCAATAAAGCAGCTAAACAAGATAATCCAAATGCAGCATATCAGCTTGGTTACATATACTCTTCCGAAAAATACAATATCATTGATGAGCAAAAGGCTAACGAAAATTATAAAAAAGCCTGCTTGGAATATGAGAAAGCAGAAGAAGAAAACAGTAATGTTACGGCTGAAAGCAGACTTGGTAAGATGTATCTAAACGGCTGCGGTGTTGAGAAAGATATTCAAAAAGCTGTAATTTGGCTAAAAAAGGCTACATTAAACGGTAGTGCTTCATCTGCATACACGCTTGCAAAGCTATACGAAAACGGTGAAGGCGTCGAAAAGAATATTGAAGAGGCATACAGTTATTATCAAATATCTGCTGTACTCGGTAACTTCTACGCAAACTATCAAGTCGGTAAAATTTCTCTTCAAAAGGGAGAAATTGAAAAAGCTGTTGAGAATTTTCAAGAAGCAGCAAAAGGAAATATATCTCACGCTTGGTTTAAACTCGGTAAAATATATTCAGACGAAAGTTACGGACTATATGATATTTCAAAAGCTCAGCTATGCTACAGTAATGCTTTAAATCTTTACATAACAGATTATACCCAAAATCCTGATGACTTTACAGCCTATAGACTCGGAAAAATGTATTTTAACGGTTTAGGTACTGATATTGACATAAATAAAGCTATACATTGGTTTTCACAAGCTGAAAAACTCGGCAATACAAATGCTGCCTATCAGTTAGGTAAAATAGCATTTGAAAACAATGATATTGAAAATGCTATAAAACATTTTCAATATGCAGCACAAGGAAATATATCTAACGCTTGGTTCAATCTTGCTAAAATTCATTCAAATGAAAGTTATGCCCATTATGATATTGCAAAAGCTCAGCTATGCTACAGTAATGCTCTAAATCTTTATATAACAGATTACAATCAAAATCCTAATGATTATATTGCTTATCGTCTTGGTAATATGTATTTAAAAGGGTTAGGAACCGATATGAACATTAATCAAGCTATATATTGGTTTTCCGAAGCTGAAAAATTTGAAAATGCAAATGCAGCTTATCAGCTCGGTTATATCTATCACTCCGAAAAATACGGATTACAAAACAATGAGCTTGCAAGTAATTATTTTAGAAAAGCATTATCGGCTTATCTTATCCGGTTTAATAACAATCAAACAGATTCAGAATTAGCTTTGCGAATAGGTACTTTTTATCAATACGGATTGGGAATCGAACGAGATATTGAAAAGGCTCTTTTGTGGTATAAAAAGGCTGTTGAACTCGGGAATATAAAAGCACAACAAAAAATTGAAGAAACTAACACTCAACAGCAAATAACAGTGCTTAATCTTGCCTCTATAGCTGCTCATATGGGCAAAATTATAAACACAGAAACAATTGCCGCCGCAAAGCAAAAATACACATCTGATTCAAAACAGCTAAGAGATGAAAAAATACAAAAAATAAAATTAGGTCACGCTGTATCCGACAATCCAATCAGCTATGACTATTAGGGAGGTTAAAGAATGTCAAAATTTATTCCGTTTACAGATGAAGAGTTGTATCAGGCTCATCATAAAGATATTAAAGAATATCTTGAAAGTATAGGAGAAAAAGTTTTACATAGCGGTACAGAATATATGTGGGAAGCACATGACAGCGTAAAAATACGAGGACATATTTGGTACAGACATTCTACAGATGAATCGGGTACGGCAGTAAATTTTCTGATGACATTTTTTGATTTTAGTTTTCAAGAAGCAGTAATAACTTTGCTTGACGGAAATTACAAAGCTACAAGCAATTCAAAGCCTGTTGATTTTATAAACGAACCTGATATTTACCATAAAAAAGACAGAGTAGTTTTACCTCAAAAAAACACAAACAACAAACGCTTGTATGCTTATCTGTGCAATTCACGCTGTATTGATTACAGTGTTGTCAGATACTTTGTAAAAAAAGGTCTTATATATGAAGATAAATGCAACCACAACATTGTATTTCTCGGCAAAGATAAAAAAGGAATAGTCAGGTATGCCGGATTAAAAGGTACGCTTACTGTTAAATCTTTTAAAGGTGAGATTACCGGAAGTAACAAAATATACTGCTTTAAGCACATTGGTTTGTCTGATGTGCTTTTTGTTTTTGAAGCTTTTATTGACTTATTCAGTTTTATTACTTTGTATCAGCTTGACGAAAACTGGCACACATACAACTATATAGCTTTAGGAGGGCTGAATTTAGAAGCTTTGAAAAAATGTGTTAAAGATTACCCGCATATAAAGAAAATCTATATATGTACAGATAATGATATTAACAGTTCTGACGGCAAAAATCACGGACAGGACTTTGCAAAAAAAGCACAAAAAGTATTTCAGGACAAATATAAAACTGAAATAATAACCCCTAATCTAAAGGATTGGAACGAAATTTTAAAACAAAGGAGTCAAAGTTATGGGAAGTAGCTCAACAAGCGGAATTATTATATTTTCAATAATCGTATTAGTTGTACTTATAGCTGCGTACTTTATATCATCAAGCGGCAAAAATTTAAACTCTATTAAAAGCAAGCCTGTCGGTGACGGCCAATTCGGTGACCAAAAATGGGCCACCAAACAAGAATTAAATAATAATCTTGTTATTATACCATATGAACCCGAAAAGTGGAGAAATGGCGAAAACAGGCCACAGCTTGAGGGCATTATACTCGGTGCAGTAAAAAGCGGTAAAAAAGTATCTGCATACATTGATACATCTGATAATCATACTCTCTCCGTATCTGCTCCGGGTGGCGGTAAAACATCTTCTTTCGTCTATCCTAATCTTGAATTTTTAGCGGCCGTTGGTAATCCTTTTTTCGTCACAGATACAAAAGGTGACGCTCATCAGACATATGCACCTGTTTTGGAAAAATATTACGGGTACAAAACTTATGTAATAGATTTAAGAAATCCTACTCGCAGTGACAGTTACAATCTGATGTATCTTGTCAATAAATACAATGACCGCTATGAATCAACAAAAAGTCTTGCAGACAAAGCACGGGCTGAAACATATGCAAAAGTTCTTTCAAACTCAATCGTACATATGGACGGTTTCAAAAGTGCAGGACAAAATCAATACTTTTACGAATCTGCAGAAGGCATTATTACAGGCGTTATCTTACTTGTATCCGAACTTTGTGAACCTGAAGAAAAGCACATAGTATCAGTTTTTAAAATAATTGAACAGCTCCTTGAAATTGACCCACGAACAGTAAATAAAAAAGGAGTAATGCCTACAACTTATCTGACTGAATTATATACAATGCTGCCGACTAATCATAAAGCAAAATGGTTTATGTCTGCCACAGCCTCCGGTGCTTTTCAGACTACTGCAAGCGTTATGTCAACAGCAATGAGCCGTATGCTTTCCTTCATTGATACAGAAATGGAACAAATGATATGCTTTAACAGTGACCTTGATATTGAAAACTTTATTAACGGCAAACAAGCAATATTCTTTGTTGTTGATGAAAAATCAAGCACTAAAAATTTTTTAGTAAGCTTACTTGTAAGGCAAACTTATAACGAATTACTTTGTGCCTCTGAACATTTTGAGAACAACAAGCTGCCACATCGAGTATACTACTACCTTGATGAATTTGGCACATACACAGCCATAGAGAGAGTTGATCAGATGTTTTCTGCAGGCAGATCAAGAGGTATCATTTGCTGCCCATTTTTACAAACTACAACGCAGCTTGATCAAAAATACGATCAGAATACAGCAAGCGTTATAAAATCAAGCTGTCAGAATGTAATGTTCAGTTACATAGCACCTACTTCCCCTGACGCAGAAACTTTTTCAAAAATGCTTGATAATCAGACGGTAATGTCAGGCTCTGTTTCGCAAAAGCAAAACAGCTTTTCAAACAATAACAACGCAAATTCCGTTACTTACAATATGACAAAAAAGCCTTTAATGACACCGGGGCAAATTAAAAGAATGAAAAAAGGTGACTGGGTGCTTATGAAAACAGGTATGCACCCGGCACAAATGAAACTCCTCAAAAGCGAGGACTGGGGACTATCACTTAACGAAGAACCCTATAAAGCAAAGAAAAGCACTATAAGAGAGGTAAGCTATGCCGACCGCACAAGATTATTTTCGGCTCTATTGAGAAAATATCCTACAGCAAAGGCATATACCCCACCTGTAGGCTCATCTGCAGAACCGGTGCAGACTCACGAAAAAAAGCCTGTACTAAAAACATATATTTAAAACTAAGTCTGTTGCTCTTGCAGCAGACTTTTTTAATTGCTTAATTCACACGGTCTTGAACAATTAAAAAAGTCCGTTTCAAGCAGCTTCAAAATACGGAGGAATTATAATGAAAAAATTAAATAACAAAGACATAGAAATCGCAGTAGAAATTGACGGCGTATATGCACAGGGATTTGGTATGCTTGCTCAAAAAGTTATGCTTGACAAAGAACTGCCTTTACAAAGCAAGGCTATTTATGCCTACTTAGCTTCTTATGCAGGTTCAGGTAAAATTTATCCAAAACGCAGCACAATACTTCGTGACCTAAATATGAACAAGGATACCTACTACAAATATCTGAACAGGCTTGTTGAAAAGAGTTATATTTCAATTTCAAAAGCTAAAGGCTTTCTAAATAAAAATGTGTACACCATATGCAGTAATCCTAATGCTATAGGTTGTCCACCGTCTGCTTCTGCAGAACATCATACACTTTCGCTTGATAATATTTATTCATACGGCTACGGAAATATGCCAAAACTAATTATGTGTGATACTCGTTTATCTGTTAAGGCTCGTGGTATGATTGCTTTATTCTATTCACTTGCTCAATCATCAAACACAGTATTTCCTACAAGAGATTATACTATGGAAATTCTCGGTATAAGCAAGCAGACATACTACAATACACTAAATGAACTTATAGCTTATGGCTATATATCCGTAATTAAGCGTAAGGGAAAAAACGGTAAGTTTTGTGTAAATAACTACATACTTAACACTAATCCTACAGTTATAGAGAAACAGCAAAAAGAAAGTAATAAACCGTGTCCTAAATTTTCGGACAATGTAAAAAATGCGATAAAATCTACACTCTCACCATGTCCTAAAAAACAGGACAATGAAAATAACCGTGTCCTAAAAAGCAGGACATTGCCGTGTCCTAATTCTTCGGACAATACCGTGTCCCAAAATTTCGGACATTATAACAATACCATATATAACAATACCATAAATAACAGTAAATCAGATCATAATCTAATCATTGACAGAATTAACCTTACTGTACCTTTTACAACTGACAATGACAAGATTATTGAATCGATTAAAGAATTGACAGATTATAATGCATATCAAAGCTATGTCGCTTACGAGAACGATATATATTCAAGATTATACTGCAAAGCCGTTGATTTACTTTGCGATATGGCAACCAACACCACTCAGACCTATAATAAAACTACTGTGTCACAGCGTACACTTATTTATTCAATTAACAACTGCATTACAAAGCACGGTATTGCAAAAGCTAATTCATTATGTGATTTGATTTCGGATACACTTTTAAATTATGAAGAAGCAAGCAAAGAATATGAAATCCGTAATTGTTCAAATTATCTCAAAGCGTTACTTTTTGACAACATTACAAACTTTGCGTTTAACTTAGCCAAATTCGACTTGTAAGCGTTTTTTATTGTCTGCTGATGTAATTTTACTCTTATAGGGAATAAATCGAATTTACGCAAAAAGCAAGGCTTTTTCTTTTCTGCTATCGGCATTTTGTCAAAGTTTTGTCTTGAAATTTTAGCAATATTAAAATCAATGTTACTAAAAAGTCAGCTTTTATCCGATAAAAATAAAACAGCAATCTAAAAGTGATATTAAAGGCTTAGTCGATGATATTAAAGTTAATGTTATCGAAAATGTCGGCACTGCCGACATTTGTGACCGACTTAATATTGCTTGCAATATTAAGTCTTTATCCTGCAAATTTTACTACCCTACTTTCCGTGGCAAAATATTGTTTTGGTGTCCCACCGTGGGACAGTTATTGCTTACCTCCTCAAGTGTCCTACGGTGGGACACTTGAACTTAGTAAAAAGCTGCTGTTTCTCAAAAGATTACTTCAAAATCAGAATTACCGATAAATAATTGCAGGCTAAAAAGAAAATATATTCAACGACAGCAGCGTAAAAGCTAAAGTTTGCAAAGTTATCAAACTCGGTAAAAGCCCCTAAAGCAGAGAAAAAAATAGAACAAGACGATTGCTCACAAAAATGCAACATAACTTACGCCGGTAGCTCTCCCCTACACTATTTTAAAGTTGACTGTAAAATAACTTTTGCAAAGTCATAACCTGTGCAGCTACTCGCCTACAATTAAACACCCGAAAGCAGAGAAAAAAATAAATAAACAACCTCTTGTTTGCCCACAAGTGTCCCACGGTGGGACACTTAACTGATATATTAATAAAAAAGGAGTCATAAATATGTTAAATCGAATTGTACTCATGGGAAGACTTACTGCTAACCCTGAACTCAAATCAACTACTACCGGAAAAAGCGTAACAAGTTTTAGTATCGCAGTTGAACGAAATTACAACAAACCCGGTGAAGAAAGAAAGGTTGATTTTTTCAATGTTGTCTGTTGGAACTACACAGCAGAATTTGTATGTCGCTATTTTGCAAAAGGCAATATGCTTGCTCTTGAAGGCAAACTACAAAGTCGTACATATCAGGCCAATGATGGAAGTACACGCTATGTAACCGAAATTGTCGCAGATACAGTATCATTTACCGGTGAGCGTGTGCAAAAAGCAAATAATAATACTAAAGACTCTTCTCCAACTACATCTGAACAGCCACCTTTGCCCTCACAACCCGATTTTGAAAATATGCCTATTGATGATGATTTACCGTTCTAAAGCTGCAACAAGTGTCCCACCGTGGGACACTTGTTGCAGAAAATCATTGACATATTATTCTGCAATGTGTATAATAATATTGTAGGGAGAAATCCCAGAGAAAATACGCTTACTGATCGGCGTTCCTAAATTGACAGTTTGATTGAATATGCCTACCGTTCGGCGTTCCTAAATTGACGGTTTGACGAAAAGGGGCTGTCGCATTAACACCCTCAAAAAGAAAAACCGGGTAGCCCGAAAGGGTTGCCCGGTTAGTGCTTTCTA
>NZ_JBBNJY010000015.1:0-48259 GCF_040093295.1 Ruminococcoides bili | reverse complement strand
GATAAATTGTTGTATCGGAAGATTTTATGGGCGCTGCCCAAACCCGCAATTTTTGAAAAAATTGAGTAAACTTTTTTGTTTTTTGGAGGATAATTTAGCGTTAGCTAAATTTCAATGTCCGACCGACACTCCGCTAAACCATAATTTCCCGAATTTTTATTATAAAACCGAATTTTAAACTTTAACGAATCAAAACACCCGATTACGGCAAAAGTGTAATCGGGTGTTTTATCATATAATCTTATTAAAAATTACTTTTTAAATCCGTCTTTAAGTGACACACTGCGGTTAAATACAAGGTGTTCGGGTGAAGAATCCTTATTGTCTACGCAGAAGTAGCCTATTCTCATAAACTGGAAGCTCTGCGGAGCAACAGCGGTTTCAAGGTTTTTCTCTGCCTTACAGCCTGTAAGAACTTCAAGTGACTTCGGATTAAGGTAGTCAAGGAAGTTTCTGTCGCCTGTATCGGGATCGGGTACTGTAAAGAGGTTATCGTAAAGTCTTACCTCTGCATCTGCGCAGTTGTTTGCGTCAACCCAATGGATTGTACCTCTTACTTTTCTGCCGTCAGGTGTGTTGCCGCCTCTGGTTTCGGGGTCATACTCGGCATAAACCTCTACCACATTGCCGTCCTCGTCCTTTTTACAGCCTGTGCACTTAACAATGTATGTCGATTTAAGTCTTACCTCGTTGCCGGGGTAAAGGCGCTGATACTTTTTGATTGGCTCTTCCATAAAGTCATCAGCTTCTATAAAGCACTCTCTTGAGAATGTTACGGTTCTTGTACCGTCCTCCGGTCGGTTCGGGTTGTTTTCAACCTCAAACTCCTCAACCTTACCCTCCGGATAGTTTGTGATAACGAGCTTTATAGGGTGGAGTACGCACATTGCACGCTTTGCGTTCTCATTTAAATCGTCACGAAGGCAATGCTCAAGAAAACCGTACTCAACGATAGAATTTACCTTTGATACGCCGATCTGCTCCGTAAACGAACGGATAGACTTAGGAGTATATCCTCTTCTTCTAAGTCCGCAGAGTGTAGGCATTCTTGGGTCATCCCAACCGCTTACATAATTCTTTTCAACAAGTTCACGGAGTTTACGCTTTGACATAACTGTGTTGTTAATGCCAAGACGGGCAAACTCAATCTGACGAGGCTTGTTAGGAACGGAAATATTGTTGATAACCCAATCGTAAAGCGGACGGTGAGCCTCAAACTCAAGTGAGCAAAGGCTGTGAGTGATACCCTCGATAGCATCTTCAATCGGGTGCGCAAAATCGTACATAGGGTAGATGCACCACTTGTCGCCTGTACGGTGGTGAGTTAGACGGTTAATTCTGTAAATAACAGGGTCACGCATATTAAAGTTGCCTGACGCAAGGTCAATTTTTGCACGGAGCGTCATTTTGCCGTCCTCAAATTCGCCTGCTTTCATTCTTGCAAAAAGGTCAAGGCTTTCTTCAATCGGTCTGTCACGATACGGGCTCTTTGCCGGTGTTTGTGTATCGCCTCTGTTTTCTCTCATCTGTTCGGGTGTGAGTTCGCATACATATGCAAGTCCCTTTTTGATAAGTTCAACAGCGTAATCGTACATTTGGTCAAAGTATTCCGATGCAAAGTAGAAACGGTCTTCCCAGTCAAAGCCGAGCCACTTGATGTCCTCTTTGATAGCGTCTACATACTCTACATCTTCCTTTGTAGGGTTTGTGTCGTCCATACGAAGATTGCAGATGCCGCCGAATTTCTCGGCTGTGCCAAAGTCAATGCAAATAGCCTTTGCGTGACCTATGTGGAGGTAGCCGTTTGGCTCGGGAGGAAAACGGGTGTGTACCTTTTTGCCCTCAAATCTGCCGCCCTCGGCAATATCTTCTTCTATGAATGTATAAATAAAGTTACCGCTTGGTGTTTCGGTAGCCTCTGTGTTTTTTATCTCGTCTGCCATATATATCCCTCTTTTGCCGATGTATTACTTATTCTGCAAGTATTGCCATACCTTTTTCAAGTCTTGCAAGTGACTCATCTCTGCCGAGAATGTCAAGAATTTCAACAGCACCGCCCGGTGTAACTGTTTTGCCTGCGGCCGCAATTCTTACAGGCCACATTACCGTGCCGTTTTTAAGCTCTTTTTCGACAGCCATATTAATAAGGCAATCGTGAATTGAAGTTTCGTTCCATTCAGGCATAGCCTTTAATCTGTCATAAGCCTCTTTCAAAACTACGGGTGAATTTTCAAGATTTGTCTTGCTCTTTTTATTTACGAAAAGTTCCTTTGTGTAACTCGGCAATTCTGCAAAGAAATCGAGCATTTCAGGAATCTGTGTAAGCTGTGTTGTACGCTTTTGGAGTATTGCCGCAAACTTTTCGTATGGCATCTGTTTGTCGCCAAATACCTTTTTATAGTAAGGCATTGCAACCTCGGTGAATTTTTCAGGGGTCATAGCCTTGATGTATTCGCCGTTAAACCAAGAGAGTTTATCGTAGTCAAATACAGCGGGTGACTTGCTGATGCCGCTTATGTCAAATGCCTTTTCAAGCTCCTTAAGAGTGAAAATTTCCTGATTGTCTTTCGGGCACCAACCGAGAAGTGCAATATAGTTAATGATAGCTTCCGGTAAGTAACCCTCGTCAATCAAATCATAAAAGCCTGTTGCACCGTGACGCTTTGAAAGTTTGGATACATTGCCGTCAGCATCCTTACCCATAATGAGCGGGAGGTGAATATAAGTAGGAATTTCCCAACCGAATGCCTCGTAAAGGAGATTGTACTTAGGTGTTGAGCTAAGGTACTCACAGCCACGGACAACATGAGTAATGCCCATTGTGTGGTCGTCGATAACATTTGCAAAGTTGTATGTCGGGTAGCCGTCTGTTTTAATAAGAATTTGATCCTGCAACTCTGTATTTTCAACAGTGATTTCACCGAATACTGCGTCAGTAAAGGTTGTACTGCCCTCAATCGGCATTTTTTGACGAATTACATAAGGAACGCCCTCGGCAAGGAGTCTGTCGATTTCTTCCTGCGGAAGATCACGGCAATGTCTGTCATAGCCGCCGCCGACTGTTTCGTTCTGGATTTTTTCAAGGCGCTCTTTTGAGCAGAAGCAACGGTAAGCCTTGCCCTCTTTTATAAGCTGTTCGGCGTAAGGAAGATACATATCCTTTCTCTCTGACTGAACATAAGGGCCAAAGTCGCCGCCGAGGTCAGGACCTTCGTCGTGTTGAAGTCCTGCAAGTTTTAAAGTATTATAAATAACATCAACCGCACCGTCAACAAGTCTTTCACGGTCGGTATCTTCGATTCTCAAAATAAATTTGCCGTTTTGGGATTTTGCAACAAGGTACTCGTAAAGAGCGGTACGCAGGTTGCCGACATGCATAAATCCTGTAGGACTTGGAGCATATCTTGTACGAACTGTAAGCTCAGGCATAGTTTTACCCTCTCTCTATAAAAATTAGCTTTATTCTTTATTATATCAATAATGGCGGTACTTTTCAATATTTTTAACCGCTTTTTTTGGTTGATGCATAAAAGTTATGTGTGTGGACAATGCACGCTGACAGTTAAAAATTATACAGCCTTACTTAATATCTCGCAAAAACTCAATATTCTCATACGAATGTTCAACTTCTTTTGAGTACAAGCCGATTATTCTGTGTCTGTCATCAGCAGTCAAGCTGCCCTTTTCGGCAAATTTATACATCTGTAAAATATATGCCGATTTAACCGCAAGTGCCGTTAAATCAAAACATTCCGTAACATCATAGCTGTCTATTGAGTTTAAAAAATATCTGAAAATATAGTAATAAATCAGGTTTTTATACTCGTATTCGTAATTGCGTATGTATTCTCTGAATTTCAGAATATCGTCTTTATTCGGCTTATATTTGCTTGCGCCCGTAAGCAGATGTTTCCATTCGGCGGTCATTATGTCAAGCTGTAACAGCAAATTTACAGTTTGACCGTACTCTTTTATAAAACTATCCTCTGTAATCACAGCGGATTTGTAACAGATTCCGTCAAATTCGGACTGAACCTTTAAGCAAATTTGATATATGCCGTTCAGACAATCGAATATATCGTTATCCGTATTTTTCAGTACCGCAAATATTTTTTGCCTTGCACCCAATAACAATTGCATTACCGAAAAATCATAATCGCACGGCTCGGCATCTTCTCTGTTGTCTGCGGTAATTATTTTATCCATTGCACCGTTTTTCAGCATTAATCTTAGTGCTTCGGGACAGGCAAGCGAGAGTATTTTTTCCTGAAATTGCGAATAATCGAGCGTTATCCTCGGAAATCTTTTGCAGGTTTCGCAAAGTGCGTTTTCGCCCATATTTATATAAATATCGCAGAGCATATCTTTATTCCAGAACGGGCAACGGTTGTTGTTAAGAGTAAAAATCCTGTCGCCGTCAGCGTCAATCGTCATTACACTTCTTAGTTTTTCTCCGAATGCCCCGTCTGCGTTTTTATATTTTATATAGCTGTCATCGTCAACCACAACATCCCATTCTTTGCAGCAGCTGTCGGGACATTTGTCGGCTATACATTTAAAATCTTTGTAAAATTCGTGGTAAGCGGTTTTCATAAATACAACCCCGTTGTAAATTGTCAATTTATTTATAGTTTGGCAGAGTGTTTTATCGGATAATTATAAAAGTTTGGTCAACCTTTTATTATTACTCCTTATAGCACAACTCCCGACTGTAACTTTCGTTAAAGTCGGGAGTAAAAATTACATCTCTGTGATTATCTCATTTACAGTTTTTCCCGGAGGAATCATAGGAAGTACATTCTGGTCCGGACTGATTCTGCAATCAACGAGTACAGGCTTATTAAGAGCAAATGCCTTTTCAAGTACAGGCTTAATATCTTCTTTTGTGTTAATTCTCATACCGTCAATACCAAAGGCATTGGCAAGTGCGACAAAGTCGGTTGCACGGTGCGGGTCGGTCTGTGAGAAACGGTTGCCGTAAAACAACTTCTGCCACTGACGAACCATACCGAGAACTGTGTTGTTCATAACAAGGATTACAACAGGCAAGTCGTATGATTTCATAGTAACAAGCTCGTTTAAGTTCATATGAAAACTTCCGTCGCCCGTAACAAGTACAACTCGCTTGTCGGGATAAGCTGTTTGTGCGCCGATTGCTGCGCCCATACCAAAGCCCATTGTGCCAAGTCCGCCCGAAGTAAGGAGTGTGCGTGGTGTCTGTGCTTTATTGAACTGCGCAACCCACATCTGATGCTGTCCTACATCGGTAGCAACAATGTCATCGTCACTCTTTATTTCATTGAGTGCGCCGAGAATTTCTTTCGGCTGCGGATACTTGTCGTCGGCAGGAATTTTATTATCAAGATAATGTTTCCATTCGCCGAGAGTTTCAAGCCATTCTGCGTGATTCTGCTGTTCCATACCGTCGCAGAGTGCCTCAAGTATATATTCAAGGTCACCGAGCACATACTCGCTTACCTTAACATTTTTATTGATTTCTTTTTCGTCAATTTCAAGCTGTACAATTTCAGCCTGTGCGCCGAATTTATCTCTGTCGCCCGCAACACGGTCAGAAAATCTTGCACCGCACGCAATAATAAGGTCGCACTTGTCGGTAGCCATACCTGTTTCATAGCCGCCGTGCATACCTATATTACCCATACAAAGCGGGTGGTCGGCAGGAATACAGCCAAGTCCCATAAGCGAACAGCAAACGGGAATATCTGTAAGCTCTGCAAATTTTTTGAAAATTTCCGTTGCGTTTGCGCTGATAATACCGCCGCCTGCATATATAATAGGCTGTTTGGCATTTCTTATCATATCCTGAACTTTTTTGATTTTTTCGGGATTTTTAATGCTTACTCTTTCAACTTCTTTAGGCTTTACAACCTCAAATTCGGTTTTGTTTGCGGTAACATCCTTTGGTACATCAACCAAAACAGGACCTTTTCTGCCTGATTGGGCAATTTCAAAAGCCTTACGGAGAGTAGGAGCAAGGTCTTCGACTTTTTCTACAAGGAAACTTGCTTTTGTGATTGGCTTTACAATGTTTACAATATCAACTTCCTGAAAACTGTCCCTGCCAAGTTGGTCGGTAGTAACATTACCTGTGATTGCAACAACAGGTATACTGTCGATATTTGCGGTAGCAATACCTGTAACAATATTAGTGGCACCCGGACCTGAAGTTGTAATTACAACACCTGTTTTGCCTGTAGCTCTTGCGTAACCGTCGGCAGCGTGTGACGCACCCTGCTCGTGAGCGGTAAGAACATGGTTGATTTTGTCGCTGTACTTATAAAGAGCGTCATATGTATTAAGAGCCGCACCGCCCGGATAACCGAATACGGTATCAACTCCTTGCTCTAACAAACACTCACAAATAATTTCTGCACCTGAAAGCTGCATTTAACCTCTCTCCAATCCTCTTTATATGGCTTACAAATCTATTATATCAAAATGCCATCAGATTTAAATTCTTTAAATATACGTTACCTTTTATTTTACATAATAACAGCAAAAAAGTCAATATTTTTATAATTATAAGATGTTTGTTGCAAAAAGTTATAAATGAATATTAATTTATAAAGACAAAAAGTTTGATGTTAAAATTCCGATAAAAATAATAGGCTTTAGGCTTTGCACGGGTTTATAAAATTCGATAATGGTATCAATCGTGTTTGTGTATCTGAGATTCTGTGGCACAGGTTTTTCAAGGTCAATCTTTTTGTCGCAGTCCCATATATTCATTTTCCGGTCATAATAGTCTGTTTCTTTAAACATAAAAGCTCTTTAAAAGTGATAATAAAAAAAGTGTATCATACAAAACAAAATAAAACAAATTAGTTTTTCACGAAAAAACGGGATAATTTGTTATTTTATGTAACAATCATATACTATAAATTGCTTAAAATTAGTAAAAACACCCACAAACAATTTTGTTTAATATTGACATAATGGTAAATATATGAGAAAATATTAATGCAAAATTTTACAAAGGAGTATTTAACAAATGAACAATAAGATGTTAAAAAAAGCAGTATCGGCATTGCTTGCGGTTGTTGCAGTTTCGTCTGTTGCAATCAGTGCGTCTGCGTATGACATAAATAAATACGATTTAAACAGTGACGGAATTCTTGATGTGCGAGATGTCACCTACCTGCAAAACGCCATTGCAAACGGCGATAATATTGACGGCAAAGCCGATTTTGATAAATCGGGCACTATAAATGTAAACGATGTTACCTATGCGCAGAATATTATAAACGGCAGTTTTTATGTAAAACCTGATTTTAAACTTCAGTCAAATTCAAAAAGCAAGCTGAATTTTAAGAGCGTATACAGCGGAGCAGACAGCAAGTATCCGAACAATGCTTACCATCCAAAGGTTGTGGATATGGGCAAAAAATGGAACGGATACCGCTATTGGCTGTCATACACACCGTATCCGAACGGAAACGATAAGTACGAAAATCCGACTGTTGTCGGTTCAAACGACCTTATAAATTATTCGGAAATCAAATTTTGCGAGGGTATTCGAGATGATTACAAGGCAGGGGTAAGGTTTAATTCCGACTCCGAGCTTGTGTATAATCCCGACAAAAACCGTTTGGAACTTTTTTGGCGATATACAGATTACGAAAAAAACTATATGGCTCTTTATATGCGTTACTCATATGACGGCAATAAATGGAGCGGCCGTACACCTGTGTATGAAACCGATAACCGCAAAAAATACGATATGGTAAGTCCTGCAATCGTTTACGAAAACGGGACTTACGAGCTGTGGTATGTAAACGGCTACAAGGTTTGGTACAAGGAGTATAAGGACGGTGTTTGGTCGGACAGTGCGGTGACTGCATTAACTTACCCGACAACGACATATACATGGCATATTGATGTTGAAAAAATTAACGGAAAATACGAACTTCTTGCTTGCTCGACCCAAAATAAATCAGACCGCAAGCATATGAGCCTTTACCACTCAACATCGTCAAACGGCTTTGATTGGAGCGAAGCGCAGGTTGTGCTCAAACCGTCGTCCGATCCGTCAAATTGGGACGGCGGCGGACTGTACCGTTCGGCTTTTATTTATACAAACGGTAACTATATAGTGCTGTACAGCGGAAGAAACGACAACGGCGATTTTGGCACGGGACTTGTATTCGGCGACAGTATGAATAAGTTGCAAGGTACAGACCTTGACTTTATCGGCAATCAGAAAACCTCGGCAGACAAGCTGTGGAAATATATAAATCAATAAAAGTGGGCGAATTTATGAAAAAATCAATTAAGGCGATGTCCGTCTTTATGTCGGCAGTGCTTACCTTAGGCTCACTCGGCGCAGTATCGCTGACAGCAGGCGCTCAAGAAAGCATTGGCACTGTCACAAAAATAACAAGCGGTGACTTTGTTTATACCGTAGAGGACAATGTCGCTACCATTGTGGATTACACAGGCTCGGCAAACGCACTTGTAATTCCGCAGACGATAGACGGCCGCAAAATCGTACGCATTGGCGACTATGCTTTATCTAAAAAAGCAAAATTAAACAGTGTTGTTGTGCCGGAGTCAGTCGAGAGTATCGGCTCAAGTGCTTTTGAGGATTCTGTTGACCTCAAAAAGGTTACTCTGCCCGACGGCGTAACCAAAATCGGACCTTCTGCATTTTACGGCTGTTCAAAATTAACAACGGTAAATATTCCTGCCAAATTAGAGGAAATTGATGATTACACATTCAGCGGCTGTACTCAGCTTACAGATATAAAACTCTCGGAGTCGGTTACTTATGTCGGTGAAAGCGCATTTGAAGGCTGTTCAAACCTAAATTCAGTAACGCTTTCCGAAAATACAGAAACAATCGGCGATTGTGCTTTTTGTGAGTGCGACTCACTTTACAGTATAAATCTTGAAAATGTAAGTCAGATTGGCGCAGGCGCCTTTGTGTATTGTTCAAATCTCGATGATATTGACCTTACGAACTGCTCGCTTATAGGCGAAAATGCGTTTTTCGTATGTCAAAGCCTTATTAATATAAAATTTCCCGACTCTATATACTCAATTCCGCAAACTGCCTTTGAATACACTCTTTGGGAGCAGAGTGCTCCTGACGGTGTGCTTTATGCAGGCGACTTTGCATACAAGATAATCGGTGATTTTACAGACAGCACATTGACATTTAAAGATGGTACATACGCAATTAATGACGATTTCCTTTCTTATAACGAATATGTTAAAAAAATCAATTTGCCCGACAGCCTTACAAGTATCGGTGTGTCCGCTTTTGAGGGGTGTTCCGCACTTAAAACAGTAACAATCCCGGATTCCTGCGGAGTGCAGGCAATGGCATTTTACGGTTGTTCAAGTCTTACAGACATAAATTATAATGAAACTGCGGTATGGACAGCGCCGACTGCATTTGTAGAAACAGCATGGTACAACAGCCAGCCCGACGGTATTGTATATCACGGCAAATCAGCTTGTGCATATAAGGGCGACTTTAAGGCAAACGAAACTATAAAAGACGGTACGGTTGTTGTGGCTGACGGTCTTTTCTACGGTGACGAGGAACTGACAAGCATTGATATAGCCGACAGTGTAGAGTACATAGGTAGTATGGCTTTTGAGGAATGTATAAATCTTAGAGAGGTAAAACTGCCGAAGAGTTTATATACAATTTGTGAAGAAACATTTTACGGCTGCGAAAGTCTTGAAAGTATCACTTTACCCGATGTTGTAAATATCGGTGAGTCGGCTTTTGCACATTGTATAAGCCTTAAGAATATCGTTATTCCGGAAAGCGTGGAATTCGGTATTGACGACAGTGCATTTTTAAACTGCACTTCACTTCAGAAAGTAACCGTTAACGGAAATATTCAACAGATTGGTTCTGCAGTATTTATGAACTGCGAAAATCTTAAATCAATTAACATTCCGAAAAGCGTTGAATCAATCGGCAATGATGTGTTTGAATTTTGCGATAATGTAACAATCAAATGTTACGAAAATTCATATGCTCACGAATACGCAAAAACAAACGGCATTAATTATTCGCTGATTTTTGATGAGAGAGAATTCGGCGACATCAACAATGACGGCAAAGTAGATGTAAACGATGTAACTCATTTGGAGAGATATATTGCAGGCTTTACCGATGAGAGCGGTGCACCGATTATTCCTGACAGCGACCTTGGCTATGCGGATATAACAGATGACGGCACAATTGATTCAAGAGATGTTACAGCTTTGCAGATGATACTTACAAATAAGTAATCGGATAATTTATCCCAGCATTTAACAGAAATCATAAAAATCCCCCGAAATCATTTATACGGATTTCGGGGGATTTGTTTTATTTGATTTTTTTAAGAGTGTTTTTTATGAAATACTTTAGCTTTGGCATACTGTGCAATTTTTTTACGCAGGCACTGTATCCTTTTGAAAGGTATATCTGCCAGAATAAATCGCTTTTTGACGGCTTGTCAAAAGGCTTTTTTAAAGGCGCTTGTGACATTGCAAGGTCAAGCGGAGTTTCTATATAATTGTAAAAATTTTTAATTTTTTCAAAAGTTTCTTTACCTTTTTCCGTATTTACAAGCGTCAGAGAAACACCCTTAAAGTCTTGAAATTGCGGGTACTTTTTTTCCAGTCCCCAAAAGTCGGCAAGTGAAATATCGCCTGTTCTGTCAGGGCAGGAAAATTTACACGAATAACAACACTCACGCAAATCAAAATTTTTGATAAAGAATGAATAATAACTGTCGAGCGGGGCAATGGAACTGTATATTTTTCCGTTTTCAAAGTGAATCAGCATATCCTGCACACGGTTCTTTATGGCTTTGCCTCTAAAATTGACCGAAACTACTTTGCTCTTGTATTTCTTTTCAAGATATGCAATGTAATCCTCAAATACTTTCGGGCTTGGTACGCCGTGACATACAATATCTATGCACAATAAATTTGAATACGGCTTTTTTAAATATTTTCTAAGACCTTCAACCTGACAGGATGTTCCGCTGAACAGTACCGCTTTGCCTGCCTCAAGGTCTTGCTTTACCGATTTAAAGACCGAATTAACATTACTTTGCAGATATTTGGAAGTTTTCAGCCTTTCAAGTTCCTGCATTGTTGTGGCTCTGATATGCTTTACCTTAAAGTTTTCGTCAAAAGCGGCTCCGTAAACCGAACCGCCGTTATTTACGGTCAACTTTGCTATTTCAATAAAAGCGCCGCCGGAAGAACTTGTTTTTCTTTCTTTTTCGTTTGTATGTTTTAACGCATATGCTTTTTGTTCAAACTTAACAGGTTCAAATTTATTTTGAATAGGGCATACGGTTTTGCACATTCCGCATTCTACACATATATTGCCGTCAATTTTAGGATATAAAAAACCTTTTTCGTCGGCAGCCATATTAATTGCATTTTTAGGGCATACGGCAGAACAGGCAGAACAACCGCAGCATTCGCTTTGTGTTTCAAAAAGAGTAATCATATAATCAGACCTTTCTTTTTACCATTCCTTTAATTCTTTTTATTACCGCCATAAATACTTTGCGTTCAAATATAAATCCTGTTATCGCAACTACCAGACAAGCATAAACAAAAACTATTAACGCCCACAAAGCCCATACAAAGAAGTTCGATGCCGACGGAGTAAAGAAGAAGAACGGCAGCATAATAATTCCGAGCTGAACAAACATTCTTATGTATCTTTTTAATGTAAGACTTACAGGAAGATGTGTGACATTCTTCGGAATAAATATCATAAGGTCAATTGTTCTGTAAATATCGGAAATACAAGCGGCAATTAAAATACCCGTAAGTCCCCAAAGATTACCGAGAATGATACCCGGAATAATTATAAGCAAAGCCTGAATAGTTGTCTGAATTCGGGTTTCTTTGTAAAGCCCCGCTGAAATAACAAGCATACCCTGCGGTGTTTTCATATTATAAAGCAATCCGTCAAGGGCAAATAAAAAGCCTATAATAGGAACATTGTAACTTATATCGGTTACGCCTTTTGTGTAGATAAGTACAAAAGGTACTATCATTACGGCGGTTACGGAGTAGGCAACTGTTATCAGCGAATAATACGCAAACGAAAATTCACTGTATGATTTTTGCAGAGTTTTTGTTTCTCCTCTTGCAATTACATCGCCGAAAGAAGCGGAAAGACCTGATATGAATATACTTAATACACCGTTAATTCCCGATATAACCATATTGTATATTGAATATACGGAAACGGATTTAAGAGAAGTAAGCATTGTGGCAAGTACAGTAGGAGCACCTTTTTGAATTGTTCCTAAAATTTGCAGATAAAGTGCGTACCAACGCTTATTGAGTGCGGTTTTGTCAGGTGTTTCCTTATAATTTATATATTTATAGTGATGCTTTACATAAATCTGTAAAATCAATGAGCGCACATACATTGCAAGAATAGCAAGGGCATAAACAAGAACTACATTTACTTTAAAAGTTGAAAGAACAACAATAATTACAGTGTTAAGTATGATATATACCGAAGACGCTATTGAAATAACATAGGTTCTCTGGTCAGCGGTAAGCAAAACTCTGTATTTGGATAAAGTGAAAAAATCAAGAAAGCCTTTTCCGCCCAACGAAAGTACAAGTAATCCAACCATTATAGGGGAAAGCGCCGTAGTCGATACCATAAGCGGATATACAATTGCCAATATGCCGACAAGGGCTACAAATAGATAACCTGCCTGAAAGTAAAACTTACGGGCAGCCGAAACAATGGAGTTTATTCTTTTGTGGTCATTTTCGGCAAGAGGCAAATATAACGAGAACACGGCAGCACCGGAAATACCTGCTTCAACAAGTGTAAAATAGTTGATGAACTGTTGAATTGATGAAACAAGACCGTTAATTTCACTGCCGTAACAGGTCAGCATTACTCGTGGCGTAATAAAACCTGCCACCATAATGATTACCTGATAAAAAGCAGTGGTCAGCGAGTTGTGCATAAATTTTTTGGTTCTGCTTTCTGATTTATTCAAAGTTTTCACATCCGTTTACAAGATTTCATTAAAGTATTTTTCCGAACGATTACGCTCAAGATTAAGTACATTTTCAACCGCATTAAAATCAATCGGCTTTTTGGACTCCTCAAAAACATCTTTACATTGTTCCATGGTTCTCTTCATAAGTCCGCAAGCCTTTAAAAGAGCCTCTGCTCTGTAATTGTAGCGGGATAATGTATTAACTTCCGCAAAGAAGTTCTTATGAAGGTTTACAGAGAAAGCTGTGCCGTGGAATGAATTTGTAAAAACATATTCGGCATTTGCAAGGTAGCTTACAAACTCCATAGGTCCTAAACCTCTTAGATGCTTAATGTCAAGATCTCCGTAAAAATCGCTTAAATACAAAAGCTTACAACCTGTTTTCTTGGCAAGTTCCCGTGCTTGTTTTATGAGATTTATCGGTTTTCCGAGTGTATAGATTGCAATGTACTTTTCTTTTATATTTACAGGCGGCAGCACGTTTTCCCAATCGGATTTTGTGAGCAGCAATGTTGGGTCGCAATGCTTTTCGCAGTCAACGCCAATCAGTTCTTTTACCGCTTTTACGCCTGCGTCTTCTCTTACGGAAATTCTGTTCATTCCGTTTAATCTTCTTACATATTCCTCTTTTGCGTGTTCGGGAATACACTCAAGGTTAAAACTTACCGCATAAGAACATCTTTTGCTTTTATCGGATACAAAGTCGAGAAAATAATATTTGTCAAAATGACCGCAGTGATAGTTCCAAAGCTGGTCACTGCCTGTAATGAACAAATCAAAGTCTTTTTCTGCGTCTGCAAGTTCATTGTATGTATAAGGCTTGGTCATATTATTCGCAAGATAGTCCTTTTTGAATTGTGCATACTTTTGCTTTTTAATTTTGTCGGTTCTGTAGTTAAGCACATTGGCTATCTGCTGTTTTATTCCGCCGGAGTAATTGGGATAATCCGGAACATAATCTATAATTTTAACTTCATTACCTGTTTTTTCAAGCATTTTACAAAGTGCGTACATCTGAAGAGAGGCGCCGTGATTAATTGCACGCTGAAATGTTGTTATTGCTATTTTCATAAATTGCTCCTTTGCTGTTCTTGCTCTCTGTCGAATATACTTTTTACAGGATAAAGAGTATATTTAAGGTAAAGGTACATTCCTATGCTCATAAAATAAATTATAAGGTCTTGTGTATAGTGTCCTACATTACCCGTAAGACCGTATATTAAAAACCAAGCCTGAAAATACAGCGAGAAATGATAAATAATTTTCTGTGCAGAGTCCATAACATCGGTTTTTGATTTCAACATTATTGTTTTGATAAATGAGTAACCGATAGTACCTATAACGAGTACAGTACCGAAAACACCGAGTTCTCCGTAAAATTGATAATAAATGCTGTGTGCCTGTGTAGTCCATATGTCAAATCCCTGCTGTGCGGCAAGGACCTGAATATCTGTCATTTTGTTGGCATAGTTTGTAAAAGTACCCAATCCGGTGCCGAACAGTGGGTTGTGGGTATTTATACTTTTGCAAGCGTTCCACAATACATCTCTGCCCGATAAAGCATCGCCTTTTGAATCAAACAATCTGTCAAAAATAATGCCTGCCTGCGGAATAATCATAATGAAGATATAAAACAAAAGTAACACTATACAGCCTGCAAATAAAATTTTAATGTATTTTCCTTTGATTTTATTTACAAGTACGAAAAGTATTGTAGTGAAAAACGGAATGACAAACAATGTACGCTTACCTGTAAGCATAAGCGAAACAATGCCTATAATGAGGAAAACAATGCTGAATTTATCGGCTTTTTTGCGGGAAAACATTTTGCAAAGTTCAATTGCAACAAGAATGTTCATCGCAAATGCAGCCTCGCCTATTTCACCGAGTAAGCCCGAATAATATCCGCGGCTTAATTCGGCCAAAATCATTTCAATTCTTCTTGCTCTTGTTTCGGCAGGGAAAATAAAGCTGAAATATTTTGTAAACAGAGGCTGTATTATAATTTCAAGCAAAATAGTGAAAGCCAAAACTATAGAAACGACTTCTGCTATTTTTATAAATAAAATATAATCTTCTTTGGTAAATCCGGAAATCATAGCCACAAAGCAGCATATATAAACCAACACATAGGGTATGGCGTCTTGCGAGTAATTGCTGAGGGTTGCTCCTATAAACATATAAGCTATAGAAATCAGCCATAAAAGGCTCACTGCATTAAGTGCTCGAAATTTAGTGTTTGCGGCTATAAAAGAAAGTCCGCAAAAGCAAGCACCCGTAATAAGCAGCGGCTTTCTGAATTGCGCCAAAACAGTTACTCCGCCAAATATTACCAACATAAACAGTATGATTGATATAGTGTTAAGTAACCTGCCGAGATTTATGGTTTTGTTAACTTGATGTGATAAAATTCTTTCGTTTTTTGTGTAGTCCATATTTTTTACCTTTTAAGCAGTTTTGCTGCAAATCCTTTACTTTTGATATATGCCTTGTAGAAAGGGAGTCCGAGCTTAACAAGTTTTAACTCAAGAACCTCTTTTTTGCTTGCGTATTGAGCGAAATAAGCCGGAGTTTTTGATTTCAGCAGCTTTTTCATATCACAGGCAAGCTGCCGCATCTCATTATCTCCGTTTTCAAGTTCAAAAAATCCTCTCATATTTGCAAGGTAAACTTTATACAGATTAACTATTGCGTATTCTTTATATTGAGTATATTTTTCATTTACTGTTTGTAAGGTCTTTTGCGCCAAAAGTATTGATGAAGTGTTTTTCTTTGTGTAAGTTGAGTGTATAGCCGAAGAATCCCACACAAGATAAATATATTCTTTTCCGCTGTCAAAGACAACTTTCTTGCTTTCAAGAAAAGCAAGAAACATAAAGAATTTATCTTCGGCAATAACCATACCTTCGGGAAAACGGATATTTTTTATAATTTCCGTCTTAAACAATGATGTCCATACAGCCGTACCGTGGCCGTCTTTATTTGTCAGTATCCATTTTACCGCCTCATCTTTTGTCAGCGAAGAAACGGTACCGAGCTGATGTTTTACGGTGAAGTCGGCATTTGAGCTGTGCTGTTTGATAAAATCCATATGAACAATATCTGCGTTATTGTCGCTCATTACATTGTACATATGTTCAATCATAGTCGGGCAGGCATAATCGTCGGCGTCAAGAAATGCTGTGTATTTACCTTTTGCGTTGTCAAGTCCGTAGTTTCTTGCCGACGAAACACCGCCGTTTGGCTTATCAATAATATTAATTCTTTTATCTTTATTTGCAAGTTCGTTGCAGAGTTTCAGACTGTTGTCTTTACTGCCGTCATTTACAAGAATAATCTCTATGTTGCCGTATGTCTGATTGGTGAGCGATTCTATTGAGCGCTCAAGGCAGTTTTCTGCATTATATATCGGAACAATTACGGATATAAGAGGTGAATTCATACTTTACTCCTGTGCATTTATTTTTTCAGCTTTTGTGCAAGTGACATAAGACCTGTTGCGTGTAAAAAGCCCTTTGTTTTGCCCATAAGCTTATTTTTTGCTTTAATCGGAATAACTCTCTTTGTTACTTCGTCAATCGGAAGCCCCTCGTTTACAAGGCGGAAGTATTCCTCTCTTTTTGGGGTGTAGTCAATTGATTTTACGGCATATTTTCCGTCGTATTTTATAAGAGTGTCAAGGTCTGCGTCAAAAACTTCAAGACAGGTTGACGCTTGTTTAAAGAATTTTGCACCTTTTTCACTGTGTGTTATAACTGCAGAATATCCTTTGTCATCGTCCTTTTTGTTAGGAACAAAGCGTGTTATGTTCCAGCAGTCAAACACGGTGATGTCACACATTCTGTCAACTGTTTTGAAGTGGCAGTCATAGCAGGACGGACGGCACGATACATTAAAGAAAAAACTTTTAAGAAACATATCGGTATTAAGTCCCATTTTCTGGGATTTGCCGTTTTCCATATCTATTTTTATCGAAGAACAATGGTAGCCGTAAACCTTACTTCTGAAATTTACGCTTTTAATATTTGATTTGTATTTTTTTGTAAGATAATCACGGTATAATTTCCATACTTTAGGCGACGGAACCGCATGACATACAAAATCCACAGTTACAAGATTATCATACGGCTTTCTGAGATAAGACACAAGTCCGGCACACTGACAGGGTGTACCCGAAAAAAGAACTTTGTCACCCTTGTCAAGCTGTTTTTTTATATTTTTAAATGTATCGCCCATATAGCTCTGAACATACTTTGAGCCTCTGAACTTTACTGCTTCTTCATTTGTTTTTGCGCTATCGTGAACAACATCAAAACATTCATTGTATGCGCCGCCGTAAACTGTGTAGCCGTTATTGATTGCAAAACGGCTTAACGCAGTAAAAGCACCGCCGGACGAACTGTTCATAAGAACTTCCTTGTCATTGATTCGTGAAACAAAGGCTTGCTGTATGCTGTCCTGCGATATTTCTTTTTTTACAGGGCAGACTTTTTCGCATAAGCCACAATTTATACAGCTGTTCCCATCTACAACAGGGTAGAAGAAGCCCTCGTTGTCCTCTGTCATTGTTATGCAGCTTTTCGGGCAGACACTGCTACAGGCGGTACAACCGCAACAGTCCTTTTTGCTGTTATTATCAATATTAATCATAATTTACTCCCAATAGAATGCAAGTGCTTTGTCAAGGTAAGCCTGGGATTCGCTGCGGATTTTTTCTATACGGCTGTCAACGCCGTCATAGTCGATTTCGTCTGTGATTGTGTTAAGATTACTGCCGTCAAACATTCTGTGTGTAACGCCGAGGTTCTCGCAGATGCTGTATATTCTTGAGTTCTTTGATGTCTTTGACGAATCGGCATAGCGCTTGAAAATCATAAGTTTTTTGTGATAAATCATAGAGAATACCGAGCCGTGGAAAGAGTCGGTACATACATACTCTGCGCCTCTTATAAGGTTGAGGAATTCTTCCGGACCAACCTCAAACGGAGCATAATCGCCAAATCCGACATCTGCCTTGTTGTAGGTATCCATATGGTGAACGGTAACGATTTTAAGACCTGTAAGCTCGGCAAGTTTTTTTGCCTGCTCTCTGTTTTCTTCGCTTTTGCCGAGAAAATATGCGAATATATACGGCTGATCGTACATTCTCTTAAACTTGATTTCTTCGTCCCACTGTTCTCTGGTGAGCAGCATTACGGGGTCGGCTACAACCTGTGCATCTCTGCCCGTAAGCTCTTTGACGATTTTTTGACCTGCATTTTCTCTTACGCTTATGTAGTTTAAGCGGCTTAAAAATGTTTTGTAAAGCTTTTGCTGTCCCTTTGGAATTTCAGAAACGCCGAAACTTGCGGCATATGAAAACTTTGGAACATTGTCAGGAACAAACATAAGGTTGTGAAAGTTGCCGTTGATTCCGCCCGGACTCCAAAGCTGGTCAGAACCTACAAAAACTCCGTCATATGACGCACCGAGTGCCTCAAGTTCGTCGTGACCTATGCAAGGTTTTGAAAGATTTGTAAAGCGTTCCTTTGAGAACTGCGCAAGTTTTGTGTTGCGCACATCGTTCTGATGCTTTACATCTTTGTGGAACATTAAAATAAAACGCTTTTTGTAGCGTAAAATTCTTTCACTGATAAGAATACGGTTGAAAAACAGCGTCCAGATTTTTGCTTCACGCATAAATTTAAGTGTGAATTTCTTTTTATACTGAATTACCTCGCAGTCAATTCCTCTGTTTTTCATTTCTACGGTAGTTGCATAGCTTTGCAGCTGACTGCCGTAGTTGCGCTGTTTGTAACAGCAGCAAAGTCCGATTTTCTTTTTCATATATATACTCCAAATTTCAATGTTGCTTATATTGCTTTTTCAGTTTTATTATGTTGGGTAACATTAATAAATTATGGTTTATCGCACAAGTTAAGCGAAATAATTAAAAAATTTAGGTCAACCAAACTTTTATTTTTTTAACATATGCTTGATTCTGCCTTTAAGCGAAACAGGAACAAGCGACTTTAATTTTCTTTTTAAACTCGGTTTTACATACAGCTTTTGCATTACATAGCTGTCAAAATCTCCGTCAAAGCCGTCGTAAATTGTATCTCTGCATTCGGGGCGGTGAGATGGAGAGGACAGGTTTTTGTTCATTTGTACTGCCTGCTCAACGGTGGAATCAACGCTTTCAATGCAGTTTTCAAGGGATTTCCAGAGTCTTTTGCCCTTGTCTGTATTTACAAGGACGAGTGAAACTCCGTTTTCCGAATAAAACGACGGATTTATGTATTCAATTCCCCAAAAGTCGGCAAGTGTTATATCACCCTGTCGGTCGCAGTTTGCAAAGCGACAGTTGTAGCAGCCCTCACGATAGGTTTTGCAGTTAAGAAAAGCGTTGTAGTATGGGTCGTCAAATCCGCTTCCGCCTTTGCCGATATTATCGGTTTCAACTTCATAAAACAAACCCCAGCCGTGGCGCTTTTTACTTCTGAAATTGTAGCTTTTTACAGGCTCGCCGAGTTTGTTGCCGAGGTAGCAAAGGTATTTTTCAAAAAGTTTTGGGCTTGGCACACCGTGGCACACAATGTCAACGGTTATGAGATTATCAAAATCCTTGCCGAGGAAAGAACGCAGACCTGCAACCTGACAGCCTGTACCGCTGAAAAGTACATTTCTGCCGCCTTTTAATTCACTTTTTACACGGCTGTAAATGCCGGAAAGGTCGCTCTGAACATATTTTGAACCTTGCAGCTTGTGCAAGTCAGCCTCTTTTTCAACGGCAATGTGTCTTGCAACAAGGTTTTCGTCATATGCACAGCCAAAAACAACTCCGCCCTTTTCAAGAGTGCTCTTTGCAAGCGGAATAAAAATACCGCCAGAAGTGCTTTCTTTGGCCTTTTGCGTGTCACAATATTTTGACGCATAAACATTTTGCACACCGTCAGAGTGGGGAGTGGTCATAACAGGGCAATGCTTAACGCACGCACCGCAGTTTACGCACACGCTCTCATCTACAACGGGATACATAAATCCCTCGTTGTTTTCCTTAAAGGTAATGCATTTTTTGGGGCAAATCTGTTCGCACGCAGTACAACCGCAACAGTCATTGCCGAGTATGCTTATATTGTTCATATTATTCCTCGATTATTTTCTTGAGAATTTCGGCAGAACGGGTGCGTTCCGCATTGATTTTTTGATTAACCGCAGTAAAGTCAATAGGAGTGTCGGCAATTTTAAAATCATCGTAGCTCATAAGTATTCTGTCCTCAAGTCCTGCGGTTGCAAGAATACTTCTGTTGCGTTCGCTGTAAACATTTGGCAGAACATCAACAAATTGAGTGTTCAGACCTATGGCAAACGAAGTGCCGTGGAATGAATCAGTAAGGAAATAGTCGGCATTTTTTATATACCACAAAAATTCTTCAACAGGCGGGCAAAATACAAACTTGCCCGGCTTGAATATATGGTGAAAATAAGGGTTTACCCTTATAAGTTTCATATTTTTTCGTTTTGCAAATTCCTTTGAATATGTCTGAAATTCTTTATTTGGGTGCAGTTGATACACAAGAACATAGCTTTCCTTTTTCTCTTTTTTTGGAAGAGTATCAAGCCAATTCTGCGGTGTCATTAAAAATGTTGGGTCAAGCACCTGCTCGGCATCCACACCGAGAGATTTTGCAAGTTCCACACCGCTTTTTTCACGAATTGTGATGTGGTCATAGCGTTTGAGCCACTTTATAATGTTATCTCTGTCCTCGTCACGCACGGTTTTTGTGCCGAAACAGCCTGCATAAGCAATTTTCTTTTTGTCATCGGGTACAAAAGAAAGAAAATATGCAGGGTCGATAACACCTGTACCCACGGTATTCCACACCTGGTCACTGCCTGTCATATAAATATCAGCCTTTGGCAAATTTTCGGCAAGCTGCTCGGGAGTGTTCCATACCTCGTCTGTGAGTTTCAGCATATTGCTTCTGTAAACATCAAAGCGTTTTGTTGCGGCGTCAAATACAGGCTTTTGCGTTACCTTGTACAAAAGCCTTGTAGCTGCATTTTTATTCCATCTTGAAACGGCAAGGTGGGTTTTAGCCTGATTTTCGGGAAGTTCGTCTGTTCTTATGTAATTTATACACACTGCCTCGTGACCGAGTGCCTCAATTGCCTTTTGTGTGGCAAATGTCTGCAGCACCGAGCCGTAGTTTGACGGTGTGTGTCTTGTAATAAAAGCAACTTTCATTGTTGTTTCCTCAATTATTTTTCTGCTTTGCGTGCCTGTAAGGTTCTTTCAATGTAAAAATTTTGCAGCCAATCGGCTGTTTCCTGAATGTCAAAGCCTGCTTTTACAACCTGACTTTGGCAGTCTGTTCTTTTATATGACGAAAGAATGTCGAGCGCTTTATCCGCCCACTGCTCCGCTGTATTTGCAAGTGAAAATGTAGTTACATTGTCGGTTACGATAGTTTCGGGAGTGATTACATCACTCATAAGTACAGGCAAGCCTGCTGTCTGCGCCTCAATTCCTGTAAGCGGAAGTCCCTCCCACAAAGACGGGAAGAGGAACATATCGTATGCCTGATAAACTCTGTTTGTGTCTTTGCGCACGCCAAGGAAGATTACGCTGTCGTCAATGTTCAGTTCCTTTGCCTTTTGACGGATTTCGTCCTCAAGTCTGCCCTCGCCGCAGAGAGCAAGTACGGTGTTAGGATTCTTTTTGTGAATAACACTAAATATTTCAAGCAGGAAAGTATGGTTCTTCTGCTGCATAAATCTGCCCACATGACCGATTACCGTCTTGTCGCCCACACCGAGTTCTTCACGAACTTCTCTTCTTGTCTTTTCGTCAAATTTAAAGCGGTCGGTTTCAATACCGTTCTTTATAAAACGAACCTTACCGTCTGCAACGGCCTTTTTGCCAAAGCTCCATTCTCCGGCGGGAGTTGAGCACATAAACATATCCGTACAATGCTTTTTAATGAAAAGTTTTTCGTAGCGGAAGAAGAAATATTTTAAATTTACAACCGTCTTAGCGTTGTGGCTGTGGGCAATTCTTGTGGGAATGCCTGCCTTGTGAGCGTATTCGAGCGGCCAGAGGTTCAATTCCTGATGAGCGTGAAGAACCTTGTATTCTGGATGATTTTCAAAAACTTCCATACATTCTCTTTTAAATCCTGCCGTTTTGAGCGGATTAAAAGGCTGTGTGCGGAAAATTTTGCCGCCGTAGCTTTTGATTTCAGGCTCGTAAAAGCCCTCTTGCGGACGGTGAACGAGAAAGTCAAATAAAAGCTGTTCTCTGTCAATGTGTCTGTATAAATTCATTACAAGCGTTTCGATTCCGCCTGTATCCATTAAAACTATGTTATGTAAAACTCTGATTGGCTCCATATTTTACCTCTGCTTTATTTTTGCGTTTGTTTTTCATAGGGATAAGAACTCCGTGCACAAGACCGATTGAGCTTGTCACAAAACTCTCCGGTAAAACCGTAAACATTTTATATGCGGTTTTCTTTACCTTGTTTCGTGGGTCTTTCCAAAGCGGCTCGTCCGCCCATGGCGACTCACTCTTGAAATTAAGGTATTTGTCAAGCATAGGGTGGAAGTTGTTTTCCATCCACGGACGGGTACCGTCCATAAAGCAGGTGGTAAAGTGAACAATACATGGATTTTTGATTGCATGGGCAACCTCGTTTTCGCTGTAGTATGAGGTTACTCTCTTTACCTTTTTAAGGTTTTTGTATTTAACATAATAAACCATTGAATATGCGTTGTATTCAAGGGGTACAATGAGTTTTTCACTGCTCGGAACGCAAGCGTTGAGCACTGCCTGGTCAACAAAAGAAAGTTGAGAATGTGCGGAAATGTATTTCTTAAATTCTTCTTCTGTGCCGTCCTCTCTGATTTTTTTGAGGTTGAGCATAATGTTGCCTGCGTTAATATAGGTGTCTTCGGGTTTAAGACCTATTTCTGTTTTGTAGTTGTCGCCTATGCACTCAAGCGCACCGGCAACAGTTTTGCCTGTCATATCGGTGTTCCACAACGGCTCAAGCGATGACATTATCATTGTATCGCAGTCAACATGGATAACCTTTTCTACCCATTCGGGGAGGAGACTTGCCTCAAAAAGTCTGCCGAAGGTGCTTATATTCCATCTGCCTATGTCAATACTTGTGCCTGTAAGTTTTTCAATGTCTGCAATCGGCACAAAGTACAGCGGTCTGTTAAATTCAGCGCAAAGCGTTGTGAATTTTTCTTTATTTTTTTCACTGATATTGTTGTCAATTATAAAAACACTAAGCTCTTTGCACTGCTTATTGTTTTTTAGCAGTGAGTAAAGCGATACGCCCGCAATCGGTGCATAGCTGTCAGAACTTGAATAAACTATGTTCATTTTACCCTCCGTAAAAATATTTTTAAGTCATTATTTAAGATACTTTTCTTCAAATTCCTTAAACGACTGGAGATTTTTGTCTTTATCGGCAAGAATAAGATTTTCAATACCGCCGATTTCGTCAAACGGCCACTCAACGCCAAAGTCTGGGTCGTTATACATAATGCCGTCATCATACTCGCCGTAGAACTTTTCGCCGCATTTGTAAGAAACAACAGACGGCTCAAGCACAAGGTAGCCATGAGCAAAATGTTCGGGAACATAAAGTTCGTTCATATTTTCTTCGGAAAGGTAGAAACCCTGCCACTTTTTAAAGGTAGGGGAGTCGGGACGAAGGTCAACGATAACATCAAAAACCTTGCCTTTAATGCATCTTACAAGCTTTGCCTGCTCGTGTACACGCTGAAAATGGAGAGCACGGATAACACCCTTGTGAGATACTGTGTAGAAAACCTCTGCAAGGTTGTGCTCAAGACCGTTAGCCTCGAAAACCTCTTTTGAGTAATCCTTAATAAATGCGCCTCTTACATCTGTTGCGCAAAACGGTTTAATAAGATATGCACCCTCAAAATCGGTATTACAAAAATCAAACTTCTGAATCATATAAATAATCTCCTTAAAATGTTTCTATTCTGAAAATTAACCCATAATTTTCAGAAAAACGCAGTTTGCATTACGAATATAAAGGGCGAAAGATAATTTTCGCCCTGATTTTTAGTCTACGGACTTAATCCACTCCATAGTAAGCCTTGTGCCCTCTGCAAAGGAAATCTCAGGTTTGAAGTGGCAGTCTGTTTCTATGTCGGTTGTATCAAATGCCTCAAGCGGCATATTTACACCTGTAAACGGCACATCACCGAAAATCGGTTTTGCTTCAGGTGCAAGCTCGTTCTGCATTTCAAGAATGAACTCCTTGAGTGGTCTTGCGTTGCCACTGCCTATTGTGTACTCTTTGTTTGCAATGCCGTATTCGCCGATTGCCTCAAAGGCTCTTGCAACATCGTCTATATAAATGAAATCGTAATTTTGTGTAGCGGCTGTAAACTGTAAAGGCTCGCCTGCAATAATTTTGCGAATTGTTGAATTAACAAATCTCGGCGAAAACTCGCCTGCGCCGTAAGCGTTGGTAATTACCGCCCAGCAAAGGTCTATGTCAAGGCTGTTTGCAATCGGCTTGCAGATAGAACGGGCAATGAGCTTGCCTGCACCGTAAATGTACGGCAAGCCGGGTTTGCTTTTCTGAGTGTAAACCGCTGTATAGGTTTCCTTTTCCATAATAGAACCTGCGTTTACAAACTTTTTGCACTGCATTTTGTCAGCTGTTCTGAGCGTACGGGCTGTCCAAAGCGCATTCTGCAACTGAATGTTCTCGTCGCATCTTAACGGGCCTGCCGAGCCTACCCACGCAAAGTGGTAGAAAACATCAACATCTCTGTCCGAAATCTTGTCAAAGAGAGTTTCAATTTTATCAAGCTCGCAATATACAATTTCAATACCGTCAAGTTTTTCTATGTTGTCGATTTTTTCGTTTTCGTCTTTTACAACGGCAAAAACTTTTACTCCGTCAGCGCAAAGTCTTTTGCATACATTTGAGCCGACAAAGCCGTTTGAGCCTGTTACAATCGCCTTTTTCATCACTAAACCTCTTTTGTTGATGATATATTTAAATTCTGCTTGCTAAAAAATCCTCAATCTGTTTGTCCATACATTTTCTAACATCGCCTTTTTCCATATAACAGCGTGACCATTCAACAGTTTTTTCAACGGCCTCTGTTACATGCCAATGCGGTTTCCAGTCAAATACAGCCTTGAGTTTTGAGCAGTCGAGTTTTAAGAAATTCGCTTCGTGTACGGCATTTTTCTCGCTTTTGTTTATCCAATTGATTTTGCCGTCGGCGTACTTTACAAACAAGTCAACAAGCTCGCCTGTAGTAACGCAGTCACATTCGTCGGGACCTACATTGTAGTAGTCCGCAAATTTAATATCTCCGTATTGTGCTTTTGCAATCATAAGGTATGCAAACAACGGCTCAAGCACATGCTGATACGGTCTTGTTGAATGAGGATTACGAACGATTATATCTTCGCCCTTTTCAAGTGCACGAACGCAGTCCGGAATAATTCTGTCGTTTGCAAAATCGCCGCCGCCGATTACATTGCCGGCTCTTGCAGTCGAAATCGCAACTCTGCCGTCGGCAAAGAATGAGTTTTTATAGCTGTGAGTTACAAGCTCCGAACAGCTTTTGCTGTTTGAATACGGGTCAAAGCCGTCGAGCGGCTCGTTTTCACGGTAGCCCCATTGCCACTCCTTATTTTCGTAAACCTTGTCTGTTGTTACATTGAGGAATGACTTTACGCAGTCCGACTGTCTTACGCACTCAAGAATATTTACAGTGCCCATAACATTTGTTTCGTATGTATAAGCAGGCATTTTGTAGCTGTCACGCACAATCGGCTGAGCCGCAAGGTGAAGTACAATTTCGGGCTGTGCCTCGTCAAATGCCTTTTTTAGCAAATCAAAATCACGAATATCGCCGATAACGGACTTAATGTCGCCCTCGATATTTGCAATTTCAAATAAATTCGGGTTTGTAGGTGGGTTAAGAGAGTAGCCGGTAACCTGTGCGCCCGCATTTGCAAGGATTTTGCAGAGCCAACTGCCCTTAAATCCTGTGTGACCTGTTACAAATACTCTTTTACCTTTATAAAAATTAAGCATTAATCTTTCCATACCTTCCACGGCGCTTTGTTTGTGCTCCAGAGTTTTTCGAGCTTTTCTTTGTCACGAAGAGTGTCCATACACTGCCAGAAACCATTGTGTTTCCAGCACACAATCTGACCTTCTTTTGCAAGCTGTTCCATAGGCTCACGCTCAAACATAATTGTATCGTCTTTTACATAGTCGAGCACCTTTGGTTCGAGCACCATAAAGCCTGCGTTTATCCAACCTGAGTCAATGTCGCTCTTTTCACGAAATGCCTTTACCTCGTTGTCGCTTGAAAGGTCAAGCACGCCGAAACGGCTCTCGGGTTTTACCGCCGACATAGTTGCAAGTCTGCCGTTCTTCTTGTGAAATTCATAAAGAGCATTAATATCGACATCAGACACACCGTCACCGTATGTCATAAAGAAAGGCTCGCTGCCTATAAAGTCACGCACTCTCTTAAGTCGACCGCCTGTCATTGTGTTAAGTCCCGTATCAACAACCGTGACCTTCCACTGTTCGGCCCTTTTGTTATGTACGATTATTTTATCGTCCTGTGTAAAATCAAATGTTATGTCCGAAGTATGCAGAAAATAATCCGCAAACCATTCTTTAATTACATGCTGTTTGTATCCTGCGCATATAATAAATTCGTTTACTCCGTAATATGAATAAAGTTTCATAATATGCCACAAAATCGGCATACCGCCTATTTCAACCATAGGCTTTGGCTTGAACTGCGATTCTTCGGAAATTCTTGTTCCAAAGCCACCTGCAAGTAATACAGCTTTCATTGCTTTTCCTCCTTAAACCGCACCTACACGCTTAAATACAGAAATAAATGTTTTGAAAATTATTTTTAAATCAAGTAATACGGAACGGTTCTTTACATAGTAAATTTCCATAGCTCTTCTGCGTGTGTATGTAGTGGCGCTTCTGCCGTTTGCCGCCCAAAAGCCTGTAAGACCCGGCTTTACGCTGAGCAGCATATTGCGGTAGTTACCGTATATCTGAGTTTCAACATCCATTACGGGGCGAGGGCCTACAACAGAAATATCGCCCTTAAGAATGTTAATAAGCTGTGGAAGTTCGTCAAGACTTGTTTTTCTCATAAATTTTCCTACTTTTGTAACTCGAGGGTCGTTTTCAAGCTTAAAGTTTTTTTCGTATTCGGCTTTTTGCTCGGGTGTGAACTGCTTTATAAGTTCTTCCGCATTTGTTACCATACTTCTGAACTTATAGATTTTTATTGTTTTGCCGCCTTTGCCGACACGCTTGTGCGCAAAGAAAGCAGGACCTTCGCTTGTGGTTTTTATAAGTATGGAAAGAATGATAAAAACAGGTGAAAGAACAATCAAACCGATGAGTGAACATACAATATCGAAAACACGCTTTACAAAATCGTAAATCGGCTTCGGTTTAACTGAATGTGTGTTTGATGCTGCCGCTTTCGATGTGTCGGTAATATTTGCTTTTCCCATAATTGCTTCCGTTTTCTCCTCCGTAAATTTTTATCATACCCAATTAATTACCTGTGTAATTAAATAAAATTGCTCTGAAGTATAAAGCTTAGTATTTGGTTGAATTGCTGTAATATCCGCCGTATCTTGAGTAGTAACCCTTGCTTTTTCTTGTTTCCTGCGGCTTAACTCTGTTAAGAATAACTCCGAGGATTTTTGCGTCTGTACGCTCAACTGTTTCTACGGTTTTTGCAAGCTCCGGATATGTTGTTGAGTTGCTTCTTGCAACAATTACAACACCGTCCGCTGCCTTAAGAATCGGAACTGCATCGATTACGATACCTACAGGAGGTGTGTCAAAAGTTATGTAATCGAACTGCTTTTCAACGGTTTTGATAAGTTCCGACATTGCCTCGCTCGCAAGAAGTTCCGAGGGGTTTGGCGGAATTGCGCCGTAAGTGATAGCCTTAAGATTTTCAATTTTTGTATCTTTTATAATGTCTTCAAGCGCACATTCTTCGTTAAGATAGTTTGTAAGTCCCGGTGTAGGCTCAATTTTGAGAGCGGTATTTACTCTCGGACGACGTAGGTCGCATTCTATAACAAGTACCTTTGTGCCAACCTGCTGAGCAAGTGCGGAGGCTACATTTATTGAAGTTACGGTTTTGCCTTCGCTTTTTGTTGATGATGTAAAAGCTATTTTCTTACATCCTTTTTTAAATATAGAATATGCAATATTTGTTCTTGCGGCTTTATATGATTCACGAACCTGAAAGCCAAGAACATCGGTATCTATTGAACGCTCAATTGCTTTGTTTTTCTTCATCTTTTGTTACTCCTTTAAATTATTTGCCGTATCCGTAACTGTCTGCTTTGCTTGCTTTTTTCGGATTTGAAAAATATTCAAAATCAGGAATTGCGGCAAGTATAGGAAGTCCGAGAATTGTAGTCATTTCTTCGTTGTATTTGATTTTAACATCAAGGAAGTCACGAACAAACGAAATAATAAGTGAAATTATAAGACCTGCGGCAAATGCAATAAGAACATTTTTTATTACATTAGGTGATGTGGGCTCCTTCGGAACAGTTGCCTCATCAACAATTTTGAGTTTTGCATTGTCCTTAACATTTGCGATTGTATCAGGTGCGGTCTTAGCAATGGCATCGCCTATATTTTTCGCCTCATACGGACTTGAAGATGTAACAATTGCTTTGAATACCTCTGTGTTTTCAATGCTTTCAAATTTAATCATAGATTTAAGCTGAGAGGCTGTGTATTTTTCGTTGAGAGTTTTTGAAACTTCGCTGTAGAATGTATTGGAATCGAGAAGTTCGATATATGTAAGTACAAGGTTTTTAGCGTAGTTTATACTCTGATAGTCCTCTGCGGCGGTTGAGGTTTTGTAGTTTGTTTCAACATAAAGCTTAAGGTTTGATGTGTATGTTTTCGGAATAAAAAATGTTGTTATAAAAAACGATACAGTTGCGAACAAAAGAGATACAACTATGATGAAAACTATATTTTTCTTGATAATTCTTGTTATGTCCTTAAACGATATTTCCATTAAAATAATTCTCCTCCCAGCTTTTACGGCGAACGCAAATGCATTTTCGCAGTTGCAATAATCAATATAAAAGCCGATAATTCTTCAAAATATAACATTACTATTATATTTGAAAACAACTTAAAAATCAATACTGCTAAAAGCGGTAAATTTGACGATTTTATATGCGAATAAGAGGATTTTGTACAAATATAACAAAACCTTTGTTATATTTGTTAAATTGAAAAATGCAAAATTTTATTATTTGGTAATTATGTATATATTTTTGAAATAAAAAACAAATAACCGCCACACTAATAAATAAAATTATACAAAAACAAAAATGTTTATCAGCAAAATTTCTACACATACAAAATTGTATGTGTTTAACGAGTTTGCTTTTTTAGTAAAAATGATGTGAACATCATATACAAATTTATAAAAGGAATAATAAAAACACCCTTTTGATGCAATAATTCAAAAGGGTGCACAAACAGATATGCAGTTTAAAACAAAATTGTATATTATTGAAAATCGAATAATTACAGATTCTTTTCGTATATAAGTCTTAATCCCTCGAGTACAAGGTCGTCGTTTACGGTAATGTCTTTTTTGCAGAACTTTACAATGTGCGGTGCAAATCCGCCTGTTGCAACAAGAGTGCATTTCTGACCCGTTTCCGCTTCAAAGCGGTCGATTACGCCGTCAATCATTGCGGCATTGCCGTAAATTATGCCGCTGCGTATACAGTCGGCAGTATTTGTTCCGATTGCCTTTTGCGGCGCAGAAAAACTGACCGACGGCAAAAGTGCGCATTTTGCGGTAAGTGCGTCAAGTGAAATCTGCACACCCGGCAAAATAACTCCGCCGCAATAAGCCTTGTGCTCGTTCATATAAAGAATGGTTGTGGCAGTGCCCATTCCGATTACGATTACCGGGCAGGGGTACTGTTCTTTTAAAGCAACGCACATACATACAATGTCCGAGCCTACGGCGCCGGGGTTGTCAAGGCGAATGTCAAGACCTGTTTTAATGCCTGGTCCGACAACCAAACTTTCTACATTTGCCACAGTAAAAATAGCTTTTCCGAGCAGATCGGTTACTATGGGCACTACGCTTGAGATTATTGAGCCGTTAATTTCGTTTACATCAACATTGTTTATTCTGAATATAGTATAAAGGTCAACTGCGTAATCGTCGGCGGTTTTACTGCGATTAGTGGAAAATCTTAACTTCATAAGCAGTTTTTCACCTTTGTAAAGTGCAAATTTTATATTTGTATTGCCCACATCCGTGCAAAGCAACATAAATATCACCTCATTGTAATTGCTTGGAAAAAAACATCCTGCAACTCTAAATTATATCGTATTTTTCCTTTTGTTTCAACTCTATTTTTAAATCTGTTTTGCTTATGGATGTAAATATTTGCCGCATTTGCGGATTTACTCGAAAAATGAAAAATTGTATTGTTTTTAGACTAAAGATGTTGTATAATAAAATATGCTTTAATTAATATAATGATATAATGAGGAAACAGCGTTTAATTATCTGTTGCTTTTTTAAGACGGGAGAGTGTATATATGGCAGATAAATACAACTTAGACTATTTTGATGACGACAGAGTTGCGGCTCAACGCAGTCAATACAGGAGAGAATACCGTCAGCCGATGAACAGACCACCGCAAAACGGCAGAGGGCCTGTACCTAATAATCGAAATAATGTGCATCGCAAGCCGCCTAAAAGAAAAAGATTCAGCAGAAGACTTAGAAACCGCATTATTATTGTAAGTGTTGGAATACTTATATTAATACTTATAATCACAATGATTTCTTCAATGTTCAGAGCCTGTACCGGTTCGGACAAAAAAGTTGACAATAATTCCGATAAAACAATACCTCCTACACAGGCAGCAACCACTCAACCCGCAACACAAGCAGCAAACGCAGCGGCACTTAATTTTGTTACGCCTAATATTCAGGACAATAACACAACAGGATATATGGGTACAAACGCTTACATCTGGAATGGCGCCGCATATGAGCTTTTCGGCGGCGATGAATACAGAGCACAGCTTTATGCCGATTCAATCAACAGCTATCAGCAGAAGTTAAGCGGAATTAAGGTTTACAATATGGTTGTTCCCAACCATACGGAAATGGGACTTCCGCAAAGACTTAAAAACAGCTCCGCTCCGTCGGATTCACAGGCAGAGAACATCAAGCAGATTTATTCAAAGCTAAACAGCTCTGTAACACCGATAAATGCTTACAACAAAATTGCCGAGCACTGCAACGAATATGTTTATTACAATTCCGACCACCACTGGACAGGACTTGGCGCATATTACGCATATACAGCGTTTGCGGAGGCAACAAATCAGGCTGTTCTTGATTTAAGCACTTGCACGGAAAATAAAATTGAGGGCTTTACGGGTTCGTTTGCAAACACAAATGACGGACTTTCAACTGATACTGTAAGCTATTGGACATTCCCTTATAATGTTACAATGGATATTACGGATTCAAACGGCACTGTATCAAACTACGATTCGCCTTATTATCAGTATGCGGAGGCGGGTTCAAATACATACAGTTTATTTATTATGGGCGACAATCCGCTCACGGTTTTACATTCCGATTCCGAAAACGGTACGGGCAAGAAGATTGCCGTTGTCAAAGAAAGCTACGGCAACGCATTCTCACCGTATCTTACAAATAACTATTCCGAAGTTCATATTATAGATTTCAGATATTTCGGACAGAATCTTGCAGACTACTGCAAGCAGAACGGCATTACAGAGGTTCTTTACCTCAACGGCATTATGAGTGCAAATACTCAGGTACAGCTCGACAGTATGGACGGCTTACTGAATTAATTGTTGATTTTTATTTGAATTAAGAAAGGAGGCAGCGGCAATGCTTGCGGAAAATGTAAGAGTAAATGTGTTTGGCAAGGTCGGAAAAGGTTTTTTCTCCGCCTATGTTTCGGGCAATTCCTTTTCAAACAAAAGCGCTTATCTTGTTACACGCAAGGACAGAGTTGAAGAATACTTTGACGGTGTGGTTATTGCCGTTGCCAAATTTGAGGGACTCAAGGGCGATAAATTCATAGTCGCTCCGTACGGAGAGATTTATTACGAGCCGGAGCTTAAAAAAATACTTGCCCGCTTGCGTAATGTAAAAGTGGAGAGTATAAGCTGTCTTTACGAAAAATCCTGCGGTGCGGTGATTTTTTACCGCAACAAGCAGAATACAAAGGTATTGCTTGTGAAGAACAGCAACGGCAGATATTGGAGTTTTCCGAAAGGTCATATAGAAAACGACGAAAACGAGCAGGAAACCGCTTTGAGAGAAATCAAAGAGGAAACAGGGCTTGATGTTACCCTTGCAAAGGGATTTAGAGAAATCAGCGAGTATTGCCCGTTCGGCAAAATTCGCAAGCGGGTAGTGTTCTTCCTTGCACAGGCGTTTACCGACAGCGTAAAAATTCAGGAGGAAGAAATCGACAGTTACATCTGGGTTGACCTCCAGCAGGCACGAAAACTTTGCACATATGACAACGATTTAAGAATTATAGAAAAAGCCGAAACCGCAATACATTTAATGAGAAATTAATTTGAAATCCGTTTCATATATATAATCGGGTGATTATATATGAAACGGATTATTTTATTGCTTATTTCTGCTTTTGTGCTTGCCTGTTCGGTTATGACGATTGTCGGCGGAAAGGAAACCGATAATTTTATAAAGTATGCGGAATTTAATGTTACGGCAGACGCTCTGCAAAAAGCCGTCAGTTACGATGTTTCTTCACAGTCGGAAGATACCAAACTGAATTATATAGAAATTTTATCGTACCTCGGCGCAAAATACGGCGGAGATTTTGCAAAATACAAGCAAAGCGATATGGATAACCTCTGCGAAAAGCTGAAAGACGGCAAAACAATAGCCGAGCTTACCAAGGATATGAAATACTATACATATTATTATAATGTGTACACGGCAGTGCTGAACGGTATGGTTGGAAATTTTGAGGAAGAACAGTCTGACGGCAGTATAAAGCAGGACTACGGAGTGCGGTGGTTTTCGCCGATTGCAAAGACTTTTCCGTATTCGCATTACGATGACTTCGGTGCAAAGCGGACATTCGGCTACACAAGACCGCATCTGGGGCACGACCTGATGTCGGCAGTCGGTACTCCTGTTATAGCCGTTGAATCGGGCAAGGTCGAGTGCCTCGGCTGGAACAGATACGGCGGTTGGCGAATCGGCATACGCTCGCTTGACAATAAAAGGTATTGGTATTATGCGCATTTGCGGCAAAACCGCCCGTATGCCGAGAACCTCAAGGAGGGCGATAAGGTTACGGCAGGCGATGTTATAGGCTATGTGGGCAGAACAGGATACAGTGATACCGAAAACATAAACGGAATTACCGAAAGCCATCTTCATATAGGGCTTGAGCTTGTTTTTGACGAAAGCCAAAAGGAAAGCGACAACGAAATATGGGTGGATATGTACGCACTCATAAGTACCCTTGAACAGCATAAAAGCTCAACCGTCAGAAACAGTGAAACAAAAGAGTTTAAAAGAGAGTTTTCTTTTAAAGAAATTAGTTGATAATGCCAAAAATTCCGAAAAGCAATTATATTTGCGCTGTTTTCATTGACTGTATTCTCAAAATAATGTAAAATAAACTGTAATCGCCCTCACCAAAAGCGGTGAGGGTATTTTATGGTGTGCAAATCCCGACAATTATTATATTGCGTTCAGAGCAATGAATTGTCAGGTTAAAAAGGATATATAACGCTTGATTTTGCACTTATTTTATAGAATATTTGGGGGTATACAGATTGGTTTTTTCAAGCCTTGTATTTATGTTTGCGTACCTGCCGCTTACTCTGCTTATATATTATATAGTGCCGAGAAAGGGCAGAAACATCTTTCTATTCTTTATAAACCTTTTGTTTTACGGCTGGGGCGAGCCAAAGCTCATTGTGCTTATGCTCATAAACATTGCCGTAAACTACATAGGCGGTTACCTTGTCGATAAATTTAAAGATGATCAAAAAAAGCGTAAACTTGTGCTTATACTCACCTGTGTTATCGACATCGGCACACTCGCTGTGTTTAAATATACGGGAATGATTGTAGAAACCGTAAATATGCTGCCGTTCTTAAATCTGCCTACTCCGCAGATTTCTTTGCCGATCGGTATCAGCTTCTATACATTCCAGACAATGAGTTATGTAATTGATGTTTACAGAGGCGATGCGCCCGTATCCAAAAATCCGATTAACTTCGGTACATATGTAGCGCTTTTTCCGCAGTTGATTGCAGGCCCTATCGTTCGTTACCGTGATGTTGCCGAACAGCTCACAAACAGAAAAGAAACCTTGGACGAGTTTACAAAGGGTGTAAATCTGTTTATAATCGGTCTTGGCAAGAAAGTTTTGATTGCAAATCAGATGGGTAATCTTAGCACGGCAATGTTTGCCACAACCGATGAAAACGGCGTTGTCGGCACTTGGGTAGGAATTATAGCCTACAGCTTTCAGCTTTATTTTGACTTTTCGGGCTATTCCGATATGGCTTGCGGTCTTGGCAATATGCTCGGCTTTGAGTTTCTTAAGAACTTTAACTACCCGTACATTTCTAAATCCGTTACGGAATTTTGGAGAAGATGGCATATTTCACTTTCAACATGGTTTAAGGAATATGTTTATATTCCGCTCGGCGGCAACAGAAAAGGTGCGAAAAGACAGATACTTAACCTTATTATCGTATGGGGACTTACGGGTATTTGGCACGGTGCGTCATGGAACTTTGTGTTGTGGGGACTTTACTACGGCGTTTTGCTTATTTTTGAAAAGTTTGTTTTCAAAAAGGTTCTCGACAAACTGCCGTCGGCAATTCAGCATATATACACAATGTTTATTGTAGTTATCGGCTGGGGACTTTTCTACTTTACAGATATGAGCAAGCTCGGTACATTCCTCGGAGATTTGTTTAACTTCGGCAACGGTATCTGCGGCGAGCAGGCTTTAAATCTTATACTTTCGTACCTGCCGCTTATCATTGCAGCGGCTGTTGCAAGCACACCGCTTGCGGCAAAGCTTTATGCAAAGGTACAGAATACAAAGTATATCGGTTTTGCGCAGACTGCGTTTGTGGCAGCAGTGCTTGTACTTTGCACAGCCTCACTTGTAAATCAGAGCTATAACCCATTCCTATATTTCAGATTTTAACGGTAGGAAAGGAGAGTCTTTATGAAATATGCAGCGAAACATTCAGCAAAACATATGGAATCCTCAAAGCCTGTCTGCCGACATTTGCCGAGCTTTGTGTTTATACTTTTTATATTCGGCTTTGCAATTTGGTTTTTGATAAATCCAAAAGCGGATTACAGCTCAAGCGAAAAGAGATATTTGCAGAAATTTCCGACAGTGTCGGTAAATTCTGTGCTTGACGGCAAATTCGGCACTGATTTTGAAAAATACTTTGCCGACCATTTTCCGTTGCGTACGCAGTGGGTAGGCGCAAACGCTTACTTTAATCTCTCTGTCGGCAACAACGGCGCAGATGGTGTTTACAATTGCAAGAACGGCTACCTTATAAATAAGCCGATACTTGATACCGACACACTTGAGAGCAATGTGCAGACAATCGCAGATTTTGCGAAATCAGTCGATGTTCCCGTAACGGTAACACTTGTGCCGTCAACAGGCTACATCGCAAATGATGTTCTTCCTGCGGTTCACGATACATATACAGATGACGAAAAAATCGAGAACGCACAGAAAGTGCTTATCGAAAGCGGTGCGGATTTTGTGGATTTGCGTTCCGCATTCAAAAATGCCTATGCAAACGGCACGCAGCTTTACTACGAAACCGACCATCATTGGACAACGGCAGGTGCATATACGGGTTATACGGAAATATGCAAGTCGCTCGGAATAACCCCTGCCGACAAGAGCCTGTTTACGGTCGAAAAGTACAACGATTTCTACGGCACAACCTACTCAACAAGCGGTTTTTGGCTCACACAGCCGGATACCATTGAAATTTGGAACAATAAAAATAACACCGAAAAGAATATCAGCGTAGAGATTATTGAGGGCGACGAAAAACAGGATTACCACTCAATGTATTTCTACAATCATCTTGAAGAGGACGATAAATACCCTGTATTCATAGACGGAAACCATGCAATGACAAGAATTAAGAATACAAATGCCGCAGGAGGAAAAATTCTCCTTGTAAAGGACAGCTTTTCGCACTGCCTTGCGCCGTTCCTTGCAGAAAATTACAGTGAGGTAATACTCGTCGATATGCGTTATTACAAAAACAGCATTTCAGAACTTGCACAGCAGGAAAAACCCGATAATATCCTGGTGCTCTACGGCATAGATAACCTTGCAACCGATACCGACATTGCGTGGCTGTCGTAAAATGATTAATAGCGATAAAATTGACACTCGGCTTTTTAGTCGGGTGTTTATTTTTTGCGTGGATAAATTTTAATATTTTCAGTATAAATTTGTTGTTTTATGAAATATTTATGCTATAATGATTTCAGTGAAATATAAGAACTAAAGGCGGTGAGGGTAATTAACAGCATAGGAAGAAATATATTTAAAGCTATTCATGAGGGCAAGTGGCTTTATATAGAGTATAAAAACAAAAGTGATACAATAAGTAACGAGATTTTGCTAAGCTATCATTATCGCTGTAATAAAGCTATAATAGATTTCAGCAATAAAAAATATTATAATAATAAACTGAAAATTAAAACAGTATCTCAAAGCACACAGCCCCTGACATTTGTTGATATTCAACCAGAAAATCCAGCGAACCCAGAAAATCCTGATTCGGGAAAAGATAATAATACAGGTAACAATTCTGGTTCGGAAACAAATGAAAATGGAGGAGAAAAGATAGAATCTGTTTCAACAGGAGACGAATCTGCAGTTGGATTTTGGAGCCTAATGGCTGTAATCATGGTAAGTATAGTGATGTGTATGGCATTTACAAAAATAAGACGTAAAAAGCAGAGAAATTAAGGAGCCACATAAGTGTTCAGAAAAAAGTATAAAGTAGTATTAAAAGTAGTAGTATTAGCAATTGTTCTTGGAGTTCTATTAAATGCTTGTAGTAAAAGACAAACAGTAACCGAGGAATATAATACAATAAGTGATTTGGCGTATTCTGAAAAATGTAAAATTGAACCAATCATATATATTGAAGAAAAAACAGGATTTGTTCCATATATTGTATTAACTAATGATTATAATGGTAAAACACTTTTGTTAAGAAAAGAAATTCTTCCAGAGAATAGAAGAGTTAGTGATTATTCGGCTTACTATGAAGAAAGCGAAATTGATAATTACTTAATGGGAGAGTTTTTTGATAATTTACCTATTCAAACTCGTTGCTTAATTCAAGATTCGGAAATAGAGATTTTAGATGAACGATGCTTGAATCAAATAGATGATAGCGTGATAACTATTGTAAGAAAAGTGTTTTTGTTGTCTTTTACTGAACTTGGATATAAAAAAAATGGGCATGTCGGAGTTGAAAGGGTGCCATTGTTGTATTTTAAAGATAATAAGAATCGTTTTGCTACTACGAATAATGGAAAGTTTACTGTAAGTTGGTGGTTAAGAAGTGCGGATTCTACATATGATTCTTGTGTATATGCAGTAGGACCGGAAGGTGAAATTGGAAGCACGAATGCATGCGATATGAATGGTATCAGGCCAGCATTTTGTGTTGACGGTAAGCAAGAAATATATAAAGAAGAGGGCAGATATATTTTAAAATAACATAACTTATTTATATTAAAGTGATTATGTTATTTTGAAAGAATTATTGAAATTCATTTACCTGTGCTTATCTAAACGTTAATTGGCTACATTTTATTACTTAGTTTGATAAGTCATAATTTATAAATATTACCAATAATTAGGATGCAACAAAAAATCCGACAATAGTTTTTACTACTGTCGGATTTTTGATTGTTAAACTTATTCTTCTGTAATATCTTCGGATTTTTTCGGGATAAAGTTATTTAGGAAACTTGCTTTTTTGCCTCTGTTTTTAAGGTAGATAAATCCCAAACCGTTAAACACAACTGCGCCGACAAAGTTTACCATCAAATCTTTCATTGTATCAATAAGACCGATGTCGAGGTAGCCGTTGATGCCGAGGTCTTTGCCGCTTACGGTTGTAGATGTTATTCCGCTTATATGGGTAACGGCATTTGTATCGTTGCCCGAAAGCAGGGTAGAGTTGATTGTTGTGACGATTGTGTCTTTCTGCATATCTTTGCCGAGAAAAGTGTCAACGCCAAACTCGAAAAATTCCCAAACTGTACCTGCCGTCATTGAAAAGCAGAACGAGAACAGGCATACAAAGATAGGGGAAAGGTTAAATTTAACCTTTTTACTGCGGTTCAAAATATCGGTAAGTCCGAATCCCACGCCTGCGCAGATAAAACCGTTCAGCGTATGAAGAATTGTGTCGAGAAAAGGTATTTTTTCATAGAATGAACCGATTTCACCGAGAATATTTGCCGAGAATACAAACAGTATCATAAAGGTTTCAAGCACGCTCGGCAATTCTATGTGAAGACTGCGGTCAATGAACGACGGAATCAACATAAGTATAAATGTAAGTCCGCAAGTCATTGCGCTTTCGTACTTGCCACGGATGATGTTGAGAACAAATATAAATATAATTACAAGCCTTAGTATAAAGTAAAGTGCGGTAAGCTCCTTGTTTTGCTTAACACTGATAAGCAAAGTGTGCGGCTTTTTTGCCTTTTGTGCCTTGTTTTTATTTTTTTTCACTCGTTTCACCTCTTAAAATTTTGTCATACATTATTATATGTAAGTGTTGATGTTTATTTTCTAAAAAGATTCTGTTTTAAATTTTGGGTATTATTCAGCAAACTGTTTTGCCAAGCAATTATAAAGGTTTGACCTAAATTTTTAAATCATTTCGCTTAACTCGTGCGCTAAATCAAATTTACTCCGACTTTTGATAAAGAACCTAAAAATAAGTCAGTCCGATTTATTTATTCTCGGACTGCTTTTTGTTAAGATTTTTGCTCTGCGTCCTGTTTTTCGGCAAGCTCTTTATTAAGCTCCTCTTTTGCTACAGCAAGCATAAGCTTGATTCTGTTTTCCTGGTTTACCTTTGGCGCACCCGGGTCGTAGTCTATTGTAACAATGTTTGCTTTCGGGTTTACTTCCTTGATTCTGCGGATAGCGCCCTTGCCGTTGATGTGGTTCGGCAGACAGCCGAAGGGCTGTGTGCAAACAATGTTTTCGTAGCCTGTTTCGGCAAGCTCAAGCATTTCTGCGGTAAGTAACCAACCCTCGCCCATTTTGCTGCCGTATCCGATAATGCCCTTTACAAGCTGTTTTGTATGAGCGTATTCGTGCGGCGGAACGAAGTTATATTTCTTTGCCGATTCAATCATAAGTGCTTCGAGTTTTGTGAGGTAGTCAAGCAGCATTTTACAAAATGTGGATTTAATCTTTGCACCGCCGTAAAGTTTGGCGTCCTCAATTCGGTTGTCAACCTTAAATGAAGCAAAGCCCATAAGACCCGGCACACAAACCTCGCAGTCCTGTGAAGCCAAAAAATCCTCAAGTCCGTTATTCGCCATTTTGGAATATTTTACATAAATTTCGCCTACGATGCCGACTTTAACCTTTGGCACTTTATTAAGCTTAATTTCCGAAAAAGATTTTGTGATTTTATCAAGATTTTCGTCAATTTCTTCAAGCGTATAGCCGTTGCCCTCGATAAGCATTTTAGAAATCTTATCGCTCCAATCGGCAACAAGCGCCATACTTTCGCCTTTATTTACCTCATAAGGCTTTGTCTGGTTAGAAAGGAGCATAAGCTGATCGCCGTAAACAAGACCGCCGACAAATCTTCTGATAAGCGGAAGTGTGAGCGAAAAACCGCTGTTCTTTTCCATACCGAAAGAAAGCGAGATTACGGGTACAAATTCAAAACCTGCTTTTTTAAGCGCTTTTCTTAACAGGAAGATATAGTTTGAGGCACGACAGCCGCCGCCTGTTTGGGTAATCATAAGCGCTGTTTTATGCACATCGTATTTGCCGCTCTGTAAAGCGTGTATAAACTGTCCGATTACAAGGAGCGCAGGGTAGCAGGTGTCGTTATGAACATATTTAAGACCTGTCTGTGCAATTTCAGGGCCGCAAGTGTCGAGAAGTTCCGACTTGTAGCCGTAGTAGTTAAAAACATTCTGAAGTATATTGAAATGAATAGGTGCCATATTCGGCATAAGGATTGTGTATTCCTTTTTCATTTCTTTTGTAAAAAGCAAACGACCTGTTTTGCTGTCATATTTAAGTTCAGCCATTTAAAGCACAACCTTTCAAACGGTGGTTAATCGTTGTCAATAGCAGCAAGCAAGCTGCGGATACGAATTTTAACTGCACCAAGATTTGTGATTTCGTCAATTTTAATCTGTGTGTAAATTTTGCCCTCTTTTTCAAGAATTTCTCTTACCTCGTCGGTAGTAATGGCATCTACGCCGCAGCCAAAGGAAACAAGCTGTATAAGCTCCATATCCTTTCTTGTTGTAACATACTTAGCGGCAGCGTACAGTCTTGAATGATATGTCCACTGGTTAAGTACATTGGTGTGGAATTTCTCAACCCTCGGAGATACAACATCTTCGCTGACGATTGCTACATTAAAACTCGAAATAAGTTTATCAATGCCGTGGTTGATTTCGGGGTCTACATGGTAAGGTCTGCCGGCAAGCACCATTATCTTTTTGCCCTCTTTTTCGGCTTTTTCAATAATCTCGTTGCCCTTTGCGATTACCTTTTTTCTGTACTTATCCTGTTCGTCATAAGCAAGTTTTGCGGCCTTTCTTACCTCGTTAAGTGTAAGATCGGGGAAATATTTTGAAAGTGCCTCATATGCCTTTTGTGGGAAATGCTTTGGCATATGTACGCCGAAGTATTCCTTTATAAAGCAGATTTTCTGCACATCTTTCATATTGTTGTTGATAACTTCCGGATAATATGCAACAACAGGACAGTTGTAGTGGTTATCGCCGAGGTGTTCGTCAAAGTTGTATGACATACAAGGGTAGAAAATAGTTTCTGCTCCCTCGTCAATCAAAGTCTGAATGTGTCCGTGCACAAGTTTTGCAGGGAAACAAATTGTATCACTCGGAATTGTCTGCTGTCCGCGCTGATATATCTTTCTTGTCGAGAACGGTGAGTGGAATACTTCAAACTTAAGTTCTGTAAAGAATCTGTACCAGAACGGGTACATTTCAAACATATTGAGCGCCATAGGCATACCGAGCTTGCCACGAAGTCCCTCAACAGGCTTGTATTCCTCAAGCATTTTCAGCTTGACAGCGTACATATTAAGCTCGTTTGACTGCGATTTCTTTGTAATCGGACGCTCACAACGGTTGCCTGCAATAAATCTTCTGCCGCCGCCAAAGCTGTTGATTGTAAGTCGGCAGTTGTTGCTGCACATACCGCAGTTTGTTACCTTTATATCGTGAACAAAGTTTTTGAGAGTCTCTTTATTTGCAAGTTTACTCTTGCCGTTGCCTTTTGATTTATTTTTTGAATATAGCGCCGCACCGTATGCGCCCATAAGCCCCGCAATGTTAGGTCGAACAACCTCAACGCCCATTTCCTGCTCAAATGCACGGAGTACGGCGTCGTTAAGGAATGTGCCGCCCTGTACAACAACTCTTTTGCCGAGTTCGTCAGGACTTGACGCTCTGATAACTTTGTAGAGTGCATTCTTTACAACGCTTAAGGAAAGACCTGCGGAAATATCCTCGATTGTTGCGCCGTCCTTTTGAGCCTGTTTAACACTTGAGTTCATAAATACCGTACATCTCGAACCGAGGTCAACAGGGCGCTTTGCAAAAAGTCCGAGCTTTGCAAAGTCGGCAATTTCGTAACCGAGAGCGTTTGCGAATGTCTGCAAGAAACTGCCGCATCCGGAAGAACAAGCCTCGTTAAGGAATATGTTGTCGATTGCGCCGTTGTGAATTTTAAAGCATTTGATGTCCTGACCGCCGATGTCGATGATAAATTCAACATCGGGCATAAAATATTTTGCGGCAGTGAAATGCGCAATTGTTTCTACTATGCCGTAGTCAACATCAAAAGCGTTCTTTATAATCTCTTCGCCGTAACCTGTAACGGCAGAAGAAACTATGTTGATTTCGGGGTTGATTGCATAGACTTCCTCAAGAAAGCCTTTGATAATCTCTACGGGATTTCCTTTTGACGGAAGATATTTTGAATAAAGAAGTTCGCCGTCGTCGTTGAGAACAACGCCCTTAACGGTGGTAGAGCCTGCGTCCATACCCACATAAGCCTTGCCTTTGTAGCCTTTAAGTTCCTTTTGCAGAACGGTTGCTTTTGCGTGACGGTCAGAGAATTTTTTGTAATCTTCTTCGTCTTTGAAAAGCGGAGGGTTAAAGGCAAAGTTGCCGCTTCCACGGTAATTTTTTACTTCTTCGATTACCTTGTCAAAGTCAATTGTTTTTTCGGCGCAAAGTGCCGCACCGCAGGCAACAAAGTAAAGTGAATTTTCAGGGCATATACCCTTTGTGTTTAAAGTTCTGTCAAAGCAGTTTCTAAGCTCGCTCATAAAGGTGAGAGGACCGCCGAGGTACACAACCTGCCCCTCAATTTCTCGTCCCTGTGCAAGACCTGCGACAGTCTGGCTTACAACGGCGTTGAAGATACTTTCGGCTATATCGCTCTTTCTTGCGCCTTGGTTTAAAAGAGGCTGAATATCCGTCTTTGCAAATACGCCGCAGCGTGATGCGATAGTGTATGTTTTTTCGTACTGCTTTGCAAGTTCGTCAAGATCTTCAAGCGGAACATTGAGCAGTGTTGCCATCTGGTCGATGAATGCACCCGTACCGCCGGCACAGGTACCGTTCATACGCACTTCAAGACCGTTTGTGAGGAACAGAATTTTTGCGTCCTCACCGCCGAGTTCAATGACAACATCTGTGCCCGGAATAAATGTATTTGTAGCAACTCTTGTTGCGTAAACCTCCTGCACAAAGTCAATGTTGCTTGACTCCGCAACGCCCATACCGGCAGAACCGGAAAGCGCAACGGCTGCGTTTTCAACACCCTTTACCTTACTGCGTACAGTTGCGAGAATTTCTGCAATTTTCTCGGTTATCTGAGAATAATGTCGTTCGTAGGTGCTGTATATAATTTTATTTTCTTCGTCCAAAACAACGCATTTTATTGTAGTTGAGCCAATGTCAAGTCCTAATTTCAACATACTGCCTCCGTGCCTTATAAAGTTATATAAAGTCATATTATGTCAATTGATTATCCAAACTATTATACGCTTTTTTTATTTAATTTTAATTCTTTAATCGCAATATAATTTCTTTAATAAAAATGACTATTATTTACAAAAATATCAGCCGTTAAGTTGTATGTTTTCTTGCCAAAATAATACAATTTTCGCATAATGTATGTATAACAATTTTTTGCGTATAAAAATTATTGACGAATTTTACGGTTTTATGGCAATTAACAAACTTTTGTTTTGTCTAAAAATCACCTGAATCGGCGAAAAACTCGGTTTTATGCGGAAATTTAAAATATTTGGTAAAGTTTTAGAAAAATCGGGTGAAAACATATGAGTTATTGTTGAAAACCTCTTTACAAATTAACATTTAAGTGTTAAAATTTATTATGATACAGTATGTATCTTTAAAAATTGTATTAAATGCGGCAAACGGTGTTGTCGCTGACATACTTTAAGGAGGACAATTCCAATGGCAAGAAAAATGAAAACTATGGACGGTAACAGCGCTGTTGCTCATGTTTCTTATGCGTTTACAGATGTTGCTGCTATCTATCCTATCACACCTTCTTCCGTAATGGCTGACCTTACCGACAAGTTCTCGGCAATGGGCACTAAAAACCTTTTCGGCAGAGAAGTACAGGTTACGGAAATGCAGTCGGAAGGCGGTGCTTCCGGTGCGGTTCACGGTTCGCTTGCAGCCGGTGCTTTAACCACAACTTACACAGCTTCACAGGGCTTGCTTCTTATGATTCCGAATATGTACAAGATGGCAGGCGAGCTTTTACCGGGCGTAATTCATGTATCTGCCCGTGCTCTTACAAGCCACGCTCTTTCAATTTTCGGTGACCATTCAGATATTTATGCTTGCCGTCAGACAGGCTATGCAATGCTCTGTTCAAACAACCCACAGGAATGTATGGACCTTGCTGCCGTTGCACATCTTTCGGCTATCAAGGGCAGAGTTCCTTTCCTCCACTTCTTTGACGGTTTCAGAACCTCTCACGAGATTCAGAAGATTGAAGAGTGGGATTATGCGGATCTCGCAGATATGCTTGATTGGGACGCAGTAGAAGCGTTCCGCAGAAGAGCACTTAACCCTGAGCACCCTGTAACAAGAGGTACAGCTCAGAACGACGACATCTTCTTCCAGGCAAGAGAGGCCTGCAACAAGTACTACGATGCAGTACCCGAAGTTGTTGTTGAATATATGAACAAAGTAAACGAGAAGATCGGCACAAACTACAAGCCATTTAACTACTATGGCGCAGAGGACGCAGAGCACATTATCGTTGCTATGGGTTCTGTATGTGATTGTGCAGAAGAGGTTGTAGACTTCCTCAACGCAGCAGGCGAAAAGGTTGGCCTTTTAAAGGTTCACCTTTACAGACCGTTCGTTGCAGATTACCTTTTAAGCGAGCTTCCTAAGACAGTTAAGACTATCTCTGTTCTCGACAGAACAAAAGAGCCCGGTTCAATCGGTGAGCCTCTTTATCTTGATGTTCTTGCTGCTATCAACGGTTCTGACTTTGCCGGCGTAAAGGTTTACACAGGCAGATACGGTCTTGGTTCTAAGGATACAACTCCTGCCGACATCATTGCCGTTTACAGAAACGCAGAGAGCGACGCTCCTAAGAGAAGATTTACAATCGGCATCGTTGATGATGTTACAAATCTTTCACTCCCGATTGTTGAAAACCCTGACACAACTCCAAAGGGTACACATTCATGTAAATTCTGGGGTCTTGGTGCTGACGGTACTGTTGGTGCAAACAAGAACTCAATTAAGATTATCGGCGATAACACCGATATGTACGCTCAGGGCTACTTTGCTTATGACTCAAAGAAGTCGGGCGGTCTTACAGTTTCTCACCTCCGTTTCGGTAATCAGCCTATCAAATCAACTTATTACATTTCTAAGGCTGACTTCGTTGCTTGTCATAACCCATCATATGTTGACAAGTATGACATCGTAGACGACCTCAAGGAAGGCGGTTCATTCCTCCTCAACTGTCCTTGGGATGTTGACGAGCTTTCAGAAAGACTCCCAGGCAAGATGAAGAGAATTCTTGCTACAAGAAATATCAATTTCTACACAATCGACGGTATCAAGATCGGTAAAGAAATCGGACTTGGCGGCAGAATCAACACTGTTCTTCAGTCAGCATTCTTTAAGATTGCTGACATTATCCCGGCTGAAAAGGCTAAGGAGCTTATGAAGGCAGCCGCTAAGAAGTCATATATGAAGAAAGGTCAGGCTATCGTAGATATGAACTACGCTGCCATTGACCGTGGTATGGAAGACCTCAAGAAGGTTGAAATCCCTGCCGATTGGGCAAACGCTACAGACGATAAGGCTGCCGATGTTGTCCCGGGCGAGGGCGCACTCGTTGAGTATGTAAACGGTATCCTCAAGCCTGTAAATGAGTACAAGGGCAACAAGCTCCCTGTATCTGCATTTATGGATCATGTTGACGGTACTGCTCCTAACGGTTCAGCCGCTTATGAAAAGCGTGGTATCGCAGTTGATGTTCCTGAGTGGAATTCAGACAACTGTATTCAGTGTAACAAGTGTGCTATCGTATGTCCTCACGCTGTAATCCGTCCTGTTGCTATGACAGAGGACGAGCTTGCAGCCGCTCCGCAGGGCACAAAGAGCATTCCAATGATCGGTCTTAAGGAACTTAAGTTTGTTATGACTGTATCTACACTTGACTGTACAGGCTGCGGCGCTTGCGCTAATGTATGTCCGGGCAAGAAGGGCGAAAAGGCTCTTACAATGAAGTCAATCGACAGCCAGCGTGCAGAGCAAGCTGTATTTGATTATGCGGTAACTCTTGACGAAAAGCCTGAAGTAGCCGCTAAGTTTAAGTTCTCTACAGTTAAGGGCAGCCAGTTTAAGCAGCCGCTCCTTGAGTTCTCAGGCGCTTGCGCAGGTTGTGGTGAAACACCTTATGCTAAGCTCGTTACACAGCTCTTCGGTGACAGAATGTTCATTGCCAATGCAACAGGCTGTTCATCAATTTGGGGTGCATCTGCTCCGGCAACACCTTACACAAAGAACAAGAAAGGCTTTGGCCCTGCTTGGCAGAACTCACTCTTTGAGGATAACGCCGAGTTTGGTCTTGGTATGGCTCTCGGTCAGAAAGCTATCCGTAACAGACTTGTAGAGTATGTTCAGAATATTCAGAAAGACACAGACAGCGACGAGTTAAAGACAGCTTGTCAGAACTACCTTGACACAGTTTGCGATTCAACCGCAAGCCGTCCTGCAACAGACGCTCTTATTGCAGAGCTTGAAAAGAATGTTGATGACGCTAAGGTTGGCGAGCTTGCCAAGAAGACACTTATCGACAAAGACGAACTTGCTAAGAAGTCAATGTGGATCTTCGGCGGTGACGGTTGGGCTTACGATATCGGTTTCGGCGGTCTTGACCATGTTATCGCATCAGGCGAAAATGTAAATATCCTCGTATTCGATACAGAGGTTTACTCAAATACAGGCGGACAGGCTTCTAAGGCTACTCCTGTAGGTTCTGTTGCACAGTTTGCCGCTGCAGGTAAGTCTGTTAAGAAGAAAGACCTTGCCGCTATCGCTATGAGCTACGGCTATGTATATGTAGCACAGTGTGCAATGGGTGCTGACAATAATCAGGTTCTCAAGGCTATGGTAGAGGCAGAAAGCTACAACGGCCCGTCACTTGTTATCTGCTACGCTCCATGTATCAACCACGGTATTAAGGGCGGTATGAGCATTGCTCAGCAGGAAGAGAAGAAGGCTGTTGAGGCAGGTTATTGGAATATCTTCCGTTATGACCCACGCCGTGCCGATGAGGGCAAGAATCCGTTTATGCTCGATTGCAAGGCTCCAAGCGCTTCTTATCGTGACTTTATTATGGGTGAGGTTCGTTATAATTCACTTACCCGTTCATTCCCTGAAAGAGCAGAACAGCTCTTTGCTAAGGCTGAAAAGGTTGCAGAAGAGAAGTACGCTCACCTTGAAAAACTTGCAAGTCTTCCTGATGCAGAGTAATTTTATAAAGTAATAAATAAAATTTAATAAATTTGCGTTGCTCCCTGCTTTAAAAGTAGGGGGCAACCGCACTGATTTTATTTTTAAGAATAAAAATTATTTATCGGCTAACAATAAAAACAGCGTAAAGATATGTATTAAAACGACAGCAACCGTTGCTTTCTGTGTTTTTCTTCACGAAAAAAGCAGTAAAATACAGATGCTTTTAAGTTTTTTGAAAAAAATTAAAAAAATTCAAAAAACTTTTAAAAAACCCTTGACAAATCTGGACTGTTATATTATAATCTATCTTGCTGATTTGATGTTGGCGAACAGATGGCGGAATAGCTCAGCTGGCTAGAGCACTCGGTTCATACCCGAGGTGTCGTAGGTTCAAGTCCTATTTCCGCTACCATACGGCCCGGTGGTCAAGCGGTTAAGACACCGCCCTTTCACGGCGGTAACACGAGTTCGATTCTCGTCCGGGTCACCAAACAATTAGCCGGTGTGGTGGAATAGGCAGACACAAGGGACTTAAAATCCCTCGGTCATTGCGACCGTACCGGTTCAAGTCCGGTCACCGGCACCATGAAAAGGTCTATTGTCGTAAGACAATAGACCTTTTCGCTTTTATAAAAATTAAGTTAAGATACGGCTTGTTAAAGTGGCTTTATTTGTTCTGTCTTAAATGTTGAGATAACATTAATAAATTAAGGCTTAGCAAATTTATTTGCCAATCAATTATAAAAGTTTGGTCAACCTTTTTAAATCG